>CAVHGQ010000104.1:0-3747 GCA_963635335.1 Candidatus Melainabacteria bacterium
GGGATTTCAGCAGCCACCATTCCGCCATCACCTCAGCTCATCATTGCCCTTTTGGGAAGCCACCCATGCGCAAGGAAGAGGGGCGCTCTTCCCCACAATCTCGCCCACCCACCCCAAACTAGAACACGTTCACGCCAATTGCTTGGCTTTATAGCGCTTGTCAATGACTGCAAGCTTATAAGGAATTGGACACCGCTCCCTGAAGGGCGATGATTGAGGAAAGAGAAATGGGAGCGCAGCAACAAGGCGCGCAGCCCGTTCGCAGCAGGGGGATGCTGCGATTCCCTTTTCGTTCATTCATTTCACAGGAGGGGTAAGAAATGGAAGGCTACAATCCCGATTTCGCTCTGCTGAGCAACCAAAACGAGTTCTTCGCGAAGGAGAACTACCGCATTTCCGACACCGCATGGGAGCTGCTGCACGGCGCCATCGACACGCACGTACACGCCAACCCGACGCGCGACGACGAGTTCGTGCTGGACGATTTCGAGCTGGTGCGCGAGTACGAAGACGCCGGGCTCGATGGCGTGGTGATCAAGTGCCACCAGTTCGGATCGTTCTACCGTTCCAAGATCGCGCAGAAGTACGCCGTGAAGAGCAACAAGTTCAAGGTGTACGGGTCCATCTGCCTGAACTACGAGGTGGGCGGCCTGAACCCCGTTGCCGTAGAGGCCGCCATCATGGCCGGCGCGAAAACGGTGTTCCTTCCCACTCTGGAATCGCAGAACGGCTTCCAGATCTGGGACAGCTCCATCCCCTACCCGCACTACGCAACGGAAATCGCCGGCCAGCCCATGAAGACGCTCGAGGGCAAGCAGGGCATCACGATTCTCGATGAAGAGGGGAACCTGAAGCCTGAAATGCTCGAGATCCTGGAGCTGGTGCGCGATGCGAACGTCACCATTTCGTCTGGTCACATCGACAACCGCGAGGGTCTGAAGCTCTATCGCACTGCGCACGATATGGGCGTGAAGAAGATGGTGTACCAGCACATCGACTGGCGCACGTCCGAGATGAGCATCGCCATGCAGCGCGAGATGGCGCGCCTGGGCGTGAAGATGGAGAAATCGTTCTACGAGTTCAACCGCGACCGTTCGCTTCGCTCGTTCATGAAAGAGGCTGGCACCAAGCCCTCCGACTACCTGATGAGCTCCGACCAGGGCATGTTCCCGGCACTGCGCGCTGTGCGCGGCTTCGCCTGCAACGTGCAAGAGCACCTGAATGGCGGCGTGCCCGCAGAAGATCTGAAGGTCATGCTGCAGGATGTTCCGCACTTCCTGGTTGAGGGATAGCGGAAAGGTCCGATTGATTCAAAGCCGCCTTGCGCTCCCTGAAGCCAAGGGGACGCAAGGCGGCTTTTTCTTGGCTGCAGCCAACGCAGCCGCAAACAGAACCGCCCCGGAAGACGAGCAACTTCCGGGGCGGTTTGCGTATAACCACGTGCGCGCCCCGTTTCCAGGGCAAACGCACAACGGTTAGGCGATGTCGGTCTTGCAGCGAACCTCGCTCGCGCTGTTCTCGTAACTGGGCGTGCCCATCATCTTGCGAAGCAGCAGGTACAGCTGCATCTTCTCGCCTTCGGTAAGGCGCTCGAACATCTCGCCGGCATGCTCGTCCAGGCGCTGTTCCTGCTGGGCGAACAGTTCCTTGCCCTCGTCGGTGAGCATCAGCACGTCGCGATCATCGGAATCGGTGACGCGACGCACCAGCCCTTCGTGCACCAAGCCGTCGATAAGCTCGGGGAATGCCACGTTCTCGCTTTCGCGATGCAGCACGTCGTAGCTCATAACCTCCCAGATGCCCAGCTGGCGGATAACGTATATGCGGCCCAGATCGAAGGCCCGCTTGTCGAACGCAGCCTCGGAAAGCACGCGCTGTTCGATGGGCAGCGTGCGCATACCGCGTTCCATGATGGCGCGCGCAACATGAACATCGCGGCTGTTCAGACGCTTGGACGCATCGGCTCCGCGCATGTCGTTGACCCCTTCCACAACGGCATCTTTGGCGAAACGCAGCATCTGGTCCATCAGCTTCTTGTCTACTGTGCTCATGAGAATCTCTCCTTCCGTGCCCGGGCGGCAACCCCTCGTTACCGCGCACAAAGCACTAACGCACAATTCAAGTATGGCCCAACATGAACGTGTTCACGTCTGCGCGAGGCATGGGTTACCTGGCTGGGCGCTTTCGTTACTTTCGAAGGCGAAAAACCCAACAAATTGTTGAATAAGACCAAAAGAAGTGCTGCCGGGTGAGCAGCCCAGACCAAGCATTGAAGCCGCACGAGCAACACCCCGCAACGACAGTCGTGAGGAAATCGGCGGCAAGGACGATGCAATTCGACACAAGAAAATGGCAGCCGCAACGGGCGGTGCGACACGAGGGAATGGGGCCACAGCTGAACGGGCACATAGATCAAGGGCATAACCCCGGGTCAGGCCAGCATTAAAACACGCTAAGAGCCACAACGGGCAGCGCAAGATGTCTATAGGAACGTGACCTTCTGGCTTTTGTCCATGTAGTGAGGGTTGTTCTTCACGAAGCGCCAACGGCAGATACGCGTGATAATAAGCGCCAGCAGGGCCACCACCAAGAACGATGCCGTAAGCTCCAGAACGGGCTGGTTGTGCTCGAAAAGCGCATAGGCACTGGCAAGCAGGAAGAACGCGGAGAGCACGATGTTCAGCACCGTGAACACCTGGATAAGGATCTCTTTCGCGCGCTGGGGCGAGCGCAGCCACGAAACGAAGAAATAGATGACCACGGCCAGCACGGCCAGGAAAATAATCAATGGTAGCGATTGAAGCAACCGAGCAATAAGCGCCATGAGCACACCTTCCCCTCTCGGTTCCAATCATACCCTTTGAAGCGCGCCTGCCGCTTCGCGGGAAGCGAAAACCACGCATATACGCACCCCTGGCACCACGAAACGCGAACCTTGCTCCGGCAAACCCGCATCAGTGGCATACTTGCACGCAGGGGAAAGAGGGAAGCCATGGAGCAGAATCGAACGGAATCCGCCTTGTCATCGGGCGAAAACCAGGCGCAGAAAGATGCGGGCGCTGCCCTGCCATCAGAAGAAAGCCGCACGCCAGAAAGCCTGCGGTCAGCTTCGCCCAAGCCGAAGCGGGGTTACAGCTATCTGCTGATGGCGGCGCACCTGTGCGACGACCTGAACCAAGGCGCGCTGGTGGCGGTGATGCCGTTTCTGGTTCTGCACAACGGCTATTCGTACGTGGAGGTAACGGCATTGCTGCTTGCCGCCAATGCGGCGTCGGCCATCATCCAACCCCTGTTCGGCTGGCTGGGCGATAGGACGCAGCGCCCTTGGCTGATGGCGCTGGGAATCACCTTGGCGGGCGTTGGCATCGCCGGCATAGGCGTTCTTCCCAACTACCCCCTTATCGTGGCCTCGGCCATAGTCAGCGGCATCGGCGTGGCCATGTTCCACCCCGAAGGAGGAAGGCTCGCCAACCTCGTTGCCGGGCAGCAGAAGGGAACGGGCATCAGCATCTTCGCCGTAGGGGGCAAGCTCGGCTTCACGTTCGGGCCACTGGTTGCCGCTGCGGCGCTGGGTGTGTTCGGCATGGCAGGAACGCTTGTGTTCATCGTGCCCTCGGTAGGCTGCGCGTTGGTACTGCTTGCCTTCAACCGCACCTTCCTGGCGTTCGGCGCAGCGCACAAGGCGCAGGATTCCGACACGCGCGACGACTGGAAGGGCTTCGCCGTTGTGATGGGGGCCATCTCGGT
>CAVHGQ010000104.1:4090-5607 GCA_963635335.1 Candidatus Melainabacteria bacterium
TCGGGCATATCGTTCGGGGTGATGGTGTGCATCGGCGGCATGATGTCGCCCGTGCTGGGCGCGCTGGGCGATGCCTGCGGACTGCAGGCAGTGATGGTAGCCGTGGCCGCTATCGCCCTGGTAGGAATCGGCATCGCGCTGGCCATCCCGAAGAACCGCCCCATGCGCTAGCGGAAGCGTTGGCCAAATTGGCTATCGCCCGCCTGGTGCCAGCCGAATGCCGGCTGCTCGCTGCTGCTGGCAGCCCGCCAACAGAACGAGCCAAAGCCCATCGGGTCCTAGCCCACACAGCCCAAACCTCACGAACTTACGCCCACCCGCAAAGCCAGTCTGCGAGCTCGCCAGCCCGCCGCGCGGCCCATCAGTTGCTGCTGGAACTGCCGTTGGACGCTGACGAATCAGAGCTGGAAGACCCGCTGCCCGACCCCGACCCGGAAGTCGACGAGCCCGAGCTTCCGCTGGTGCTGTCCGAAGTTCCCGAACTGGAACTGCTCGAACCCGAGCCCGAACCAGAGTTGCCCGAAGACGAGCTATCGCTCGAGTCGGAGCCCGAAGCAGATGAATCCGAGCTGCTGGAGGAAGAACTGCTGTCCGTCTTCGAATCGCTGGACCCCGACTTCGAAGAGCTGCTGCTGGAATCGGAGCTGGAGCTGCCAGAGCCGCCCGACGAGGAATCCGTGCTGGAGCTCGACTTGCTCTTGGAGGAATCGCTCGAAGAAGTGCCCGAATCCGATTGCTTGGATTCGCTCGACTTCGAAGAGCCCGATTCGCCTGAAGTCGAGGGCTGCCCCGAGGTGGTTGCCGTAGTGGCAACGATGGCAGGGCCGGCCTTTTCGCCGATGCCTTGGCCTGCCGTGAACACGTGGATAAGGCCTGCCACCAGCACAACCGCTATAAGCGAGGAAACCACCGAGACGATGAGCACGTTGCGCTGGATGCGCGCCTTGCGGTGGCGGCGCACATGCGCACGCTGCACGGCCGGGTCGGTAACGTCCTTGCCTCCGGCATGCGCATAGCGCACATCGTCGGCGCCCATCACCTTCGTGACCCCGGCATCCACCTTCGCCACGTCTATCGTGTGGGTCTTGTCGGAAGGCAGCGGATCCATGACGCGCGTGGCCTGCGGGTCTGCGGGCTTGGGCGAAGCATCGCCAGGGGCAGCATCGCGGATCTTGTCGGCGGAGGCCGAAAGCATCTTCTTGTACACCTGCGAGGAAACCGCGGAAACCACCGAGCCGATGGCCGCGCCAATAAGGGAGCCGGCCACGCCGATCACAGACGAAAGCAGGAACACCGTGGCCGCCGCCAAAGCACCGGCAATCACCTGGGCGATGGACAAGTCCTCGAACAAGGTTGCCAGCTTGCCCTTTTCCGAACCCTTCTGCGTAGCCATGGTGAACTCCCCTTTCCTCACCCCAAAGCTAGCAGCTAAAAACCGGCGCGAAAGGCCATCCACGCGCTCTTCACTCATTCTTGACCGTGCCGTCACCTTGCTTTCAGACAAGATTCAGGAAAGG
>CAVHGQ010000105.1:0-5565 GCA_963635335.1 Candidatus Melainabacteria bacterium
TTGCATCGACGTAGCGCTTTCCAGGGGAAAGCTTCAAGTACTTCATGCACTCGGGCAGCAGGACGGGAATATGCCGATATTCGTTTGTCATCGTTCACGCACCAAAGCCAGTTACATGCACAGCGACGAAAGATCCGTGTCGAGAGCGAACTGGTTCCAATGCTCCTCATCCCAGATCTCAATATGATCGCCATTGCCGATAACGACGACGTCCTTGTCGAGGCTTGCCGCTTCACGAAGGGAGGCGGGCACCTTGATACGGCCGACGTTATCGATCTCGCACTTGGTGGCGCGCGAGTTCAGCAACGTTTTCTGGCGAACCATCTTCGCGTTGCCGACGTTGAAGCCACCCTGGGCCTCGAAAAGGCTGGCGACCCAGTTGTTGAAGCCCTCTGTCTCGAAAATGTAGAGGCAGCTGTTATCAATACTGAGGGTCATCCTGAGATCCTCCGAGAGTTCCTTGCGGAAATCGGCAGGCAAAGACAAGCGTCCCTTGACATCAATCTTGCGACTGAATTCGCCAAGAAGCTCGCTCACGCCTCCCTCCTTCCGTGGGGTATCTCGTGAAAGTTATTTTAGGTCACGCCACCCCACCCCGCAATAAAAAATGGGATTTTCTCCCACCTTCTCCCCTCCTATCCACGCGCATTTGAGGCATTCTTGGCTGCGTTTTGCACTCCTGCACTAGATATTGTGTTCATTGGCTTAGATCAGCACCATGTATCGAAGATATTGCGCGGGGATGAAGTGGGATTGATTTTGCTTAACCCCGACCTGCGCGCTACATCTTCACCATAAATCAGCCCCTATTGCCCGCAAAACAGGCACAGCAAGGGGGCTTGGGTGGGAAAGGGAGCCTTTTGGGTGGGAAAGGGGGAGAAAGGGGGAAGCCGGGTGGAATGGGGTTGGGCGGCGTGGGGCAGGCCAAGGGGGCGGCGGGCTAGGTCGGCGCGGCGCGCCCCCGGCGGCCGGACTGGGGCAAGATCGCGCATGGACAAATCGAGACCGCGCGGGGTGCGGCGCGCTGCCGCCGTTTGAAGCGATTGCCAACCGCCCGACAGCGAAACATCAACTGCGAGGATGGGCGGCAAGGTACTCCTCGCGCAGCTGGTTCGCTTGCACGTGAGTGTAGATCTGCGTGGTGGAAATGTCGGAATGCCCCAGCATTTCCTGGATAGCGCGAAGGTCTGCCCCACCCTCCAGCAAGTGCGTGGCGAACGAGTGGCGCAGGGTGTGCGGATGAAGGTCTTTCACACCGATGGCAAGGCCTGCCCTGGCAACGATGGATCGCACGCTCTGGCGCGACAGGCGCCCACCGCGAGCATTCAGGAACACGGCGGGCGTGGGGGCAGCCGCGCCCATCGAAAGAGCTGGGCGCGCATCACGCAGGTATTCCTGCAGCCGCCGCGCCGCCATACCGGAAATGGGCACGATGCGCTCCTTCGAGCCCTTGCCCAGAACGCGCAAGCATTCCTCTTCGAAGTAGATGCGGTCCATGTCCAAGCCCACCAGCTCGCTTACGCGCAGGCCGCAGCCGTAGAGCACTTCCAAGATCGTGGCATCGCGAAGCTCCAAGGGCGTACCATCGGGCATCTGATCCAGCAGGCGGGTTACCTGGTCGATAGAGAGGACGTCAGGCAGAGCCTTCGGCTTGCGCGGCAAGGGGATGGTCTGCGAAGGGTCTTTCGAGCAGAAGCCCTCGCGCACCAGGAAGCGGTGGTAGCCCTTTATCACCGAGATGTGCTGCTCCATGGTGGAAGGGCGGAACTTCTTTTCTTCCGAGAGGAAGGCAACGTAGGCAGTGATGTCAGCGCGCTGCACCTCTTCGGCATCGGCGATGCCGCGCTGCCCGCCCAGAAACTCATGGTATTTAACCAGGTTGTTGCGATACGCGCGCACCGTCGCCGGCGCCGCCCCGCGCTCTGCCACCATGTAGCCTATGTAGTCCTCCAGGTAGAACACCGCGCCTCCATGCGAAAGCCCCTCTGTCCCCGCCATTATCCAACAGGCGGGAGGGCAGAGGGGCTCATTCCAGGTAAAGCACAGGAGCCGTAATGATGCGGGACTTCGCCGTCGCGGGAACGTCAGGCGTTAACCAACCACCGTTGCGCTCCCGACAACGCTCGGCTCGCCAACCGGCATCCTGGTATCCGACGGCCACGAAAGCGAAGGGGCAGAAACGGTGACGTGCTTGCCATCATACGAAGACCACGAGCTTGCGTTTGATCCACCCGCCAGAAGGATGTAGTTGGCCGTACCGCTTCGGGATCCGGATCCGTCACCGTTCTTGGCAGTGACCGTTACAGCGCTGTCCAGCTTCAGCACCGCCGAAGCGCTCTTGTACGAAGAGGAACCGTTCGGGTTGCTGATGCCAAGGCCCTTGGCCATCTCGTCGTCGCTTGAGAAAACGTACACGGTGCCGGAGTAGGTGCCCTCGGCGCTGCTGGAGCTCGAAGACGAAGAATCGCTCTTAGCAGCCGAAGAGCCCTTGGACGATTGGGAGGCACTGGTGCCTTGCTGGGAGGCGGACTGCTTCTCCTTCGCCTCGTCGACGCGCGTTACCGCCGCGTCCTTAAGCTTCTCAGCGGCTTCTGCACTCGAAGCGCCGCCGTTTTTCGCCGCCTCGTAGGCGTCATCGATCTGCTGATACGTGGTCTCATCGGCGGAAAGGGGCTTCAAGGTTATGGCGTCGCCCGGCGTGAGCGACCCGTCTTCCCCAACGGTTGCCTCCACATAGGCGCCCTCAAGCGAATAAAGGGTGCCATCTGCCGCGATGGGGGAAGCGGTGACCTCGAAGGTGTAGGTTCCAGCGGCCAGGCTCAAGGAAGAAGAATCCGTGCCGAAGTAGCCCGACTCGTCTACCGCGTTGCCGCTCGCATCGGTGCCCTTTACGGAAAGCGGGACCAGCGTGCCTGTAGAGGTGTCGAGCCCTGCAGCGTTCACGGTCACGTTCACCGGGTGCTTCGCGGTGCGCTGAGCCTCTGACTGGCACGAGCTTACGCCGAAGGCAACGGCGGCAACGATGATCACGGCAACCGCAACGATGGCTGCCACAAGCAGCTTGCGGTTGCCCGATCCACTGCCCAGGTTGCCGTTTGGGTTCATCGGGGCATTGGCGGTAGTCGGCACGGCTTCGGGCTGATCGGCCGCATTCACCTGTGCGGCCGCATCCGCTTTCACACCAGGCCCCACCTCGATGGGCGCCTCGAGCTTCGTGCCACATTCGGGGCAGAACACTGCTCCGTCAAGCGCCTTCGCGCCGCATTGTTTGCAAAACATGGATGTTCCTTTCATCTGGGCATTCGTTATAAGCGATTAGCTAACCGGCTGGTAGTTGCTCAATGGAGTCCACTCGAAATCGGAGCTGGCGTACGGCGTGCCCAGGTCAGGGACGCTTTCGCCCAACCGGTACGTGTAGGTTCCCGTTTCCACTGCTGCACCGTCCTCAAGAGCATAGACGGTCGCGGAAGCATTGGTGCCGCCACCGGAAAGGACCACCTTGCCGCTTTGGTACAGGGTCCACACCGAAGTCTGCCACCCTTGACCACCGAATAGGGACTGCGTCACTCCCCCATGGTTGCCATACGCGGCAACCGGCATGTACTCATCCGCCGATACTGCCGCGATGACCAGCTCTAACGTTCCATCGCCATCCAAGTCCTTGTACGCATAGGAAAGCGTTGCACCGCTGAAATCGGTTTCATGCGCTTGTCCCATGTAATGCGCTCGGCCCGACAGTACCTCGCTGATATTGGAAAGATCCTCGTCATAAGAGGTTTCCGGCCAACCGCCGTCCAGGGCGCCTTTGTAATGCGAGAGGACGTCGTTGAACACGGCCTTCTGCTCCAAGGTGGGATCAGCCGGCTGGGCAGGCGTGGCCGTTCCCTCTTGCTGTTGCTCAGCAGGCTGCGGCGCGAAGTAAGTACGGTATACCCAAGTTGCAGCGAATGCCGTTGCGGAGGCAAGGGCAGCCACCACCAAGGCGATAAGGATCAGTTGCGGCAAGCGGCGACGGCTCCTGGCACGGTTCGCCTTTACCTGAGTGCCCAAATCTCCCGTTGTAACGTCCTTTGCCGTAGCCATCTTGGCGCCCCGAGCGCCCTCTTGCTGGCCAACGCCAACAGAAGCGCACCCATCGGACGCACCTGTCTTCGCGCCGCATGCCGGGCAGAACCTTGCATCGTCGGCAATCTTGCTTCCGCATTCACCGCAGTACATCAGTCTCTCCTTGACCTCGTTCCGTTTGACAACGGTATGGTACGTTCGAAACGAACCCTAAAATAGGGATAATTATCGAGTAGAAAACTCACGCGCCCTCCCGCCGTTGCAGAGCAAAGAACACGCAGGTCAAGGATAACCTTCTGTAATAAGATGGCAACCTCCCCTGCGTCAGCGTGCGGGGAATTCATCAAACGAAGGCGCAGGAAAAGCAGCCGCCCTATCCATCCCCGAACCCGGGCATTACGCAGCAGGGGATAGAAAAGGCCCGCCGCGAACTTCTCGTTCGGACGGGCCCAGGTGAATGCGGAAACGCAATCGGGAACTATGCCTTGTGTTTCAAAGCAGCGCCGACGAAGCCCTTGAACAGCGGGTGGGGCTTGGTGGGACGGCTCTTGAACTCGGGGTGGGCCTGGCTGGCCAGGAACCACGGATGGCCGGGGATTTCCACCATCTCGGTAAGGCGGCCGTCGGGCGAAAGGCCGGAAATGCGCAAGCCGGACTCAATGAGCTTGTCGCGGTAAGCGTTGTTCACCTCGTAGCGATGGCGATGGCGCTCGTAGATGATCTCCTCGCCGTACACCTGGTAGGCAAGCGAATCCTTCTCCAGCTTGCAGGGGTACGCGCCCAGGCGCATGGTGCCGCCCTTGTCTTCCACGTCTTCCTGCTCGGGCATAAGGTCGATGACCGTGTACTCGGCATCCTCGTCGAATTCGGCAGAGGTGGCGCCGGGCAGGCCGGCAACGTTGCGGGCGAACTCGCATACAGCAGCCTGAAGGCCCAGGCAGATGCCCAGGAACGGAATGTTGTTCTCACGCGCGAAGCGGGCGGCCTCGATCTTGCCCTCGAATGCGCGCTGGCCGAAGCCGCCGGGAACCAGGATGCCGTCCATGCCGCCCAGCACCGCTTCGACGTTCTGGGCATTCAGCTCTTCGCCGTCGATAAGGTGCACTTCAGCATGCACGCCGTTGGCAACGCCGGCATGGTAGAGCGCCTCGATGATGGAAAGGTAGGCGTCGGGCAGGCTTACGTACTTGCCCACTACCGCGATGTCCACCTGGCCTTCGCAGCTGTCGGCTGCGGAAAGGAACGAGGTGAGCGGGGTAAGGTCGATCTCGGGCTGCTCGAGGCCAAGGCGCTTGAGCACCTTGATGTCGAATTCCTGGTCGTGCAGGGAAAGCGGCACCTGGTAGATGGAGGGCGCATCGATGCAGGCCAGCACGTCGTCGGAGGAAACGTCGCAGAACAGGGCGATCTTCTCGCGCACACCGTCGGAGATCTCGTGGTCGGAGCGGCACACGATGAAGTCGGGCTGCACGCCGATGGAGCGCAGCTCCTTCACGCTGT
>CAVHGQ010000106.1:0-5541 GCA_963635335.1 Candidatus Melainabacteria bacterium
TCCGCTAAGGACCTGGGCACCGGCAAGCAGCAGCAGATCACCATCTCCGGCTCCACCGCCCTTACCGACGACGAAGTGGATCGCATGGTGAAGGACGCCGAGGCTCACGCCGAGGAAGACAAGGTCCGCAAGGAAGAGGTTGAGGTCCGCAACAACTGCGACTCCCTGATCAACGCAACCGAGACCACCCTGGCCGAGGTCGGCGACAAGGTGAGCAACGAAGTGAAGCAGCAGGCTGAAAGCGCCATCGCCCAGGGCAAGAGCGCACTTGAGGGCACCGACGTGGAGGCCATCAAGGCCGCCATCGAGGCAATGCAGCAGGCAGGCTACAAGCTGGCCGAGGTCGTGTACGCCAACAACGACGCAGCTCAGGCCGGTGCCGGCGCTGCAGCTGGCCAGGCTCAGCCTGCCGATGACGACACCATCGAGGCGGACTTCGAGGTTGTCGACGACGACGAGAAGAAGGACAAGTAATCATGGCCGCGCCAGAGAACGACGAGGTACGGCAGGAGGCGGAAGAGGCCAAGGCTGAAACCGCCGCCGAGGAAGCAGAAGCCGAAGTGGTCGAGGAAGAGGCAACCGAAGAGGCTGCCCCCGAGGAAGACCCGCTGGAGGCTGCGCTTTCCCAAGCCGATGCCTGGCGAGACAAGTACCTAAGGCTCCACGCCGAATGGGACACGTACCGCCGCCGCATGAACGAGCAGCGCGAAGAGGAAAAGCTCCGCGCTACCGAGAAGCTGGTGGAAGGGCTGCTCCCGGTTATCGACGACTTCGAGCGCAGCATTTCCTACGCCGAGGGCAATGGCGAAGAAGGCCTTCTCGGCGGCGTGAAGGCCGTGCGCACCAAGCTTGGCGAGGTGCTGAAGAAGGAAGGCGTCGAGGTAATCGACCCGAAGGGCGAGGCCTTCGATGCCATCGAGTGCCAGGCGGTTGCCACGGTAGACGATGCAAGCGTTCCCGATGAAACGGTTGCGGAGGTTTACCAGAAGGGCTACCGCATGGGCAACAAGGTCATCCGCGCGGCGATGGTCACCGTAACGGTCGGTGGCCCGAAGCGTGAAAAGGCCGAGGCAGAGGAAGAATAGAGAAGAGGCAAGGGCGGGCGAGCAAGTTGTCCGCCCTTGCTGTACCGGGCGCATTGGTTGCCCGGGCAAGATTGGAAGGGGAAGCAAGCGCGGCTGAACTGGTTGGTCGGTCTGGCTGAGGACAGCGGCCGGGCCGAGGGCTCCGGTTCGGCGAAGGCCGCGGGCTGAGGCTCGGAAGCGGATTCCGGCCCGACCGCAGACCACGGCTCGAGCCCAAGGGCTTGGAGCTTGCGCTTGCCCCCAGTAAGAAGACGAATGGAAGAAGGTGGAGCGAATGGCGACAACTCCCGACTACTACAAAACGCTGGGCGTTCCACGCGACGCCGACGCGGACACCATCAAGAAGGCGTTCCGCAAGCTGGCACGCACCCATCACCCCGATGCCGGCGGCGACGAGGCGAAGTTCAAGGAGATCAACGAGGCGTACGAGGTGCTCTCCGACGAGAAGAAGCGCCAGATGTACGACCAGTTCGGCACCGCCAACGCCAACCAGATCCCCTATGGCGGCGGCAACCCGTTCGCGGGGGGCGGCAATCCCTTCGCAGGCGGCGGGAACCCGTTTGCCGGCGCTGGGTTCGGCGGCGCCTCGGGCTTCGGCAGCTGGGCGGACATCCTGGAAAGCCTGCGCAACGGCACGGGCGTCCGCGGCTCCGACTGGGACTTCGGCGGCAGCCAGCCCCAGCCCCGCAAGGGCGCCGATAAAGAGGTGTCCATGACGGTGAGCTTCGAAGACGCCTTCAACGGGTGCGAGAAGCGCATCCGCATCGGGCGCGGCGGCAACGCTGAAAAGGAAATGCTCACCATCAAGATCCCTGCAGGTGCGGTGGACGGCGGCCGCGTTCGCCTGAAGGGCAAGGGCGGCCAGGGCCAAAACGGCGGACCTGCCGGCGACCTTTTGGTGAACATCAAGATCGGCAGCCACCCGCTGTATTCCCGCAAGAAGGCCGACGTGCTCATGGACCTGCCGGTAACGTTTCCCGAGGCCGCGCTGGGCGCCGCCATCGTGGTTCCCGCACCCGACGGCTCGAAGGTTCGCCTGAAGGTGCCCGCCGGTTGCGCCGATGGGAAAACCCTCACCGTGCGCGGCAAGGGCGCGCCGAAGCTGGGCCGCGATGCCACAGGCAACGGCGACTTGCTGGTAACGGTGAAGGTGGTTGTTCCCACCAGCTTGAACGAGGCGCAGAAGAAGGCGCTTCAGGAATTCCAGGAAGCAACCACTGAAGGGGTGAGGTCATGGCAATAGAGGATAAAGACCGACCGCTGTACATGATCAGCGTGGCGGCCGAGCTTGCCGGCGTGCACCCCCAAACCCTGCGCATCTACGAGCAGAAGGGCCTGGTGTCCCCGCAGCGCACGCGCGGCAACACGCGCATGTACTCGCAGGCCGACATCGAGCGCCTGCAACTTATCAACGAGCTCACCGACGAGGGCATCAACCTTGCCGGCGTCATCCGCATCCTGGATTTGAAGGGACGTCTGGACGAACGCGACGACGAGATAGACACGCTGCACCGGCGGGTGCGCAAGCTGGCCGACCGCGTGCACGAGCTGGAAACTCGCGAAAGCGTGAACTCGCTGGTAAACGAAACGCACGCAATAGTACTGAAGCGGCTGGTGTAACCCCGGCCGCACCCAAGGAGGAAACAACGGTTGGCGCAACGGGCGAGCGAGGGGTTCGCCTGCCGCCCGAGCCAAAAGCCCGGGCAACGCGCCAACCCGTTTCTTTCGCCCAAGAGCGAAAGAAAGGAGAAGCATATGTGGATAGAGAAACTGGCGGTGACGGCCCAAGAGGCCTTCAAGAACGCCATGGACATCGCTTCCAAGCATGAGGCAGGCACCACCGAGCCGCTCCATTTGCTGGATGCGGTCCTTTCGGCCGACGAGAACAACCTCAAGGCCATCATCACGCGCATCGGCGCCGACCCGGCCATGCTGAAGACGCGCACGGAAGAAGAGGTGGCCCGCCAGCCCAAGGTGAGCGGCCAGACCTTCATGGGCATGGTTGCCCCCTCGCGCGAGTTCGACGCGCTGATGAACAACGCCGAGAAGATCGCCGACAAGCTGGGCGACAACTACATCACCACCGAGCACCTGCTCATTGCCTTGGCCGAGGACAAGGGAGCAGCGGGGCGCATCCTGAACGATGCCGGCGTGAACCGCAAGAACATCGAAGAGGCCTACGAGGAACTGCGCGGCGACACGCGCGTCACCGATGCCCAGTCGAAGACCGAGTTCGAGGTGCTGGAGCAGTACGGCAACAACCTCACCAAGGCGGCCCGCGAAGGCAAGCTCGACCCGGTTATCGGCCGTTCCGAGGAAATCCGCCGCACGGTGCAGGTGCTTTCCCGCCGCACGAAGAACAACCCGGTGCTCATTGGCGAGCCCGGCGTTGGCAAGACGGCCATCGTGGAGGGCCTGGCTCAACGCATCGTGGCAGGAGACGTTCCTTCCAGCCTGAAGGACCGCGAGCTTATCGCGCTGGACCTTCCGGCCATGCTCGCCGGCGCCAAGTACCGCGGTGAGTTCGAGGATCGCCTGAAGGCGGTGCTTCGCGAGGTGAAGCAGTCCGATGGCCAGATCATCCTGTTCATCGACGAGCTGCACACCATCGTGGGCGCAGGCTCCACCGGCGACAGCTCCATGGACGCCGGCAACATGCTGAAGCCCGCGCTTGCCCGCGGCGAGCTGCATGCCATCGGCGCCACCACCTTGGACGAGTACCGCAAGTACATCGAGAAGGACGCAGCGCTCGAGCGCCGCTTCCAGCCGGTGCTGGTGGGCGAGCCTTCGGTGGAGGACACCATCGCCATCCTGCGCGGCCTGAAGGAAAAGTACGAGATCCATCACGGCGTGCGCATCAAGGACTCCGCCCTGGTGGCCGCCGCCGAGCTTTCCAATCGCTACATCACCGACCGCTTCCTGCCCGACAAGGCCATCGACCTGATGGACGAGGCAGCCAGCCGCCTGCGCATCGAGATCGACAGCATGCCTGAAGAGGTTGACCTGGCCGAGCGCAAGCTCACCCAGATGCAGATCGAGGAGCAGGCGCTGATGAAGGAGACCGACGAGCCTTCCCGCGAGCGCCTGGAGGCCCTGCGCAAGGAAATCGCTTCCGCCCAGGAATCCCTGGACGCGCAGAAGGCCCTGTGGAAGAACGAGAAGGACGTCATCGTCAGCGTTCAGAACCTGAAGGCCGACATCGATGCTGCCCAGCTCGAGGAAGAGCGCGCCACCCGCGAAGGCGACCTGGCCCGTGCCTCCGAGCTGCGTTACGGCATCATCCCCGGCATGCAGCAGAAGCTGGCCGAGGCCGAGCACATCCTGGAGCAGCGCCAGGAAGACGGTGCCATCCTGCAGGAAGAGGTGGGCGAAGACGAGATCGCCGAGGTGGTTTCCACCTGGACGGGCATCCCGGTAACCAAGATGATGCAGGGCGAGATGGCCAAGCTCGTCGACCTGGAGGACAAGCTGCGCGAGCGCGTGGTGGGCCAGGACCAGGCCGTGGCCGCCGTTGCCGGAGCTATCCGCCGCAACCGCGCCGGCCTTTCCGACCCGAACCGCCCCATCGGCAGCTTCCTGTTCCTGGGCCCCACGGGCGTTGGCAAGACCGAGCTGGCGAAGGCGCTGGCCGAGTACCTGTTCGACACCGAGCGCGCCATGGTGCGCATCGACATGTCCGAGTACATGGAGAAGCACTCCGTTGCCCGCCTGGTCGGAGCGCCTCCGGGATACGTGGGCTACGACGAGGGCGGCCAGCTTACGGAAGCCGTTCGCCGCAAGCCCTATAGCGTGATCCTGCTCGACGAGATCGAGAAGGCGCACCCCGATGTGTTCAACATCCTGCTGCAGGTGCTCGACGACGGTCGCCTTACCGACGGTCAGGGCCGCGTGGTCAGCTTCAAGAACGCCATCATCATCATGACGTCGAACGTGGGCTCCCAGTCCATCCGCGAGTACGCCAACGATGGCAAGAAGGACTCCATGGGCAAGATGGTGGAAGACCTGATGACCGCCGACGTGGAAGATGCCGCCAAGCGCCTGGCCGAGCTGAACAACAAGATCAACGACGCTCTGCGCAATACCTTCCGCCCCGAGTTCCTGAATCGCATCGACGAGGTGATCACCTTCAACTCGCTTTCCATCGCGGCGATGGAGCCCATCGTGGGCATCCAGCTCGACGGGGTGCGCGAGCGTTTGGCCGACCGCCGCATCGAGCTCGAGGTCACGCCTGCTGCTGTTGAGCACTTGGCCATCGACGGCTTCGACCCGGTGTATGGCGCACGTCCGCTTCGTCGCCTTATCCAGCGCGAGGTGACCGACCGCATCGCCACCCAGATCATCGAGGGCAACCTGTTCGACGGCGCCAAGGTGACCATCGACATCGACGGCGAGGGCCAGTACTGCACCAAGGTGGAGAACCGCAAGGAGCTTTCCGGCCACACCGAGGCCGGCGCGG
>CAVHGQ010000107.1:0-5528 GCA_963635335.1 Candidatus Melainabacteria bacterium
GGCTATCTGACGAAAGGAAACGCTATGGACGGCATCTTCGGAAAACGCTTCGACCTGAACGGCGATGGGCATATGAGCGTGCCCGAGCATATGGTGGACTTCGCGGTGTTCAACCATTTCATGGAAGAGATCGATGCTGAGGGCGCCGAAGAGGCAGCGAAATCTCGGCGCAGCAGCATTGATGATGACTATTGCGACTCCTCTGGCTCTTTCGATGACGACTACCGCGCCGTCCTGTTCGCCGATGTCGACGACATGGACGATTTGGATGATGAGGACGACTTCGACAGGGATGATGACGACTTCGATGATGACTACGACGAGGACGATTTCGACAAGGATGACTACGACGATGATTTCGATGACGAGGTAGACGACTTCGACTTCGACGACGACTCCGACCTGTACGACGACGATATCTGAAACCTCCCGCACTAGTCCTCAAATTCCCCCTCCTGCGCCCCAAAATTCCGCTGCGAAACCTTTCCCAAAATGCCCCTTCAACGAAAAGTTGAAGCGGTTATAATCCAAGGCGGTTGTTCTCAATAACGAGGGGTGGGTGAGATAGCTTTGGCCGAATTGTCTTTGGTGTCCGAGTTCCTTGCCCTGCTTATCACAGCCATAATCGCGCTGTTCTTCTTCGACCCCGAACAGCCCCGGTCGCGGCGCCGCAGCTTGTTCTGGGCATGCCTGGGACTTACCTCGCTTTCCATCGTGCTGGACATCGGCACCGTCCTTGCCATCGAGGCGGAATCCGCGTGCCCCGTCGCGCTCAGCTACGCGGTGAACACGGCGTATTTCTGGGTCACCATCGCCATGTCGGTGGCCATCACCGCCTTTCTGGTGTGCCGTGTTATGGAATTCTCCTACGGCAAGCAGGCGCTGAAGGTTTGCAAGGTGCTGCTTGTCGGCGTATTCGCCCTGTACACGGTTTTCATTGCGCTGAATGTGCCGCTGGGCTTCATGTTCAGCATCGACGACCAGGGGCGGTATTCCCGCGGTCCCTTGAACGCGATGGGCTACCTCGTGCCGCTGTTCGGCGCGTTCATGGTGTGCGCGTGCTATATCGCGAACCGCAGGAACGTCAGCGCCGCGGTCACGCGCATCGCGCTTTGCGCGCCTGCCCTGGTGCTGCTTCTGGTGCTCTTCCAGATCACGTTTCAAGACCAGCTGATGAACGGCACCATCGCCGCAGTGGTGAACCTTGTCTGCTTCATCAACTTTCAAAGCATCCGCGTGGAAACCGAGCCGCTCACCGGCGTGTCCAACCGCCGCAGCTTCATCAGCGAGATGAACCTGCGCTCCTCCGGGCGCCAGGACTTTCAGATCATCGTGGTGGCGCTTCGCCACTTCGCCCAAATTAACCACATCTACGGGCACGATGGCGGCGACATGCTGCTGTTCATCGTAGCCAACCGGCTGCGCGAGCTCATCCCGTATTCCCGCGTGTTCCGCTTCAACAGCGTCGAGTTCCTTCTGCTCATGCCCGCCGCCGATGTGGAGGTTCAGGAGCGGCGCATCCAACTGGTTCGTGAGTGCATGGACCGCAAATGGCATCTGAACGAAGGGGCGGTTCGCCTTCAGTACTGTCTTGCCGAGGTGTGCAACAAGGGCGAGCGCTGGTCTACCGAGGAAGTGGTGGAGCATCTGGACTACACGGTGCAGCTGGCGAAGGACGAGCATCAGAGCCTCATGCGCTTCGACGCGGCCACCATCAGGCGCTACGAACGCGAAGAAGAGCTTTCGCATGCCATCAAATATGCGCTGCACAACGATCTTCTGGAAGTTTGGTACCAGCCGGTGTTCTACCGCAAGAGCCACTGCTTCGATTCCTGCGAGGCCCTGCTGCGCATGACCGATTTCCAGGGAAAGCGCATCTCGCCTTCGGAATTCATCCCGGTGGCCGAGCGCAACGGCTTCATCGACTCGCTTACCTGGAAGGTGCTGGAAGATTCGTGCCGCCTTTTGGGTAGTGGGGAAGTGCCGGGTTTGAAATCGGTTTCGGTGAACCTCACCATGCGGCAGCTGCTGCAGGAAGAGCTGGTCACCCGCATATTGAAGGTGCTCGATCAATACGGGGTAAGCCCTTCTGCCCTGAAGTTCGAGATCACCGAGCGCATGGTGGCCGAAAGCGAGACCGCCGCATGCAACGCCATGGAGGAAATGCGCAAGCACGGCTTCTCGTTCTTGCTGGACGATTTCGGCACGGGCTACTCCAACTTTTCGATGGTCATCAACATGCCCTTCGAAGCAGTGAAGCTCGACCGTAGCCTGGTCCATGGCTTGCCCAGCGACCCTAAGAGCACGCTTATGGCGCAAACGCTTTCGCCCTTCTTCCACGAACTGGGCCAAGACGTGCTGGCGGAAGGCATCGAGACCGCCGAACAGGCCGATACCGTTATCTCGTACGGCGCCGACCGCATCCAGGGCTTCTACCTTGCCAAGCCCATGCCCGGCAGCGCGCTTGGGCAGTGGTACCGAACCGAAGCCGAAGCCGCTGGCGCCGTGATAGGGTAGCGCCTGCTCCTTCCCTGGCGCCGGGCCGTCTTCACGGTTCGCACACATCGCAGATTCTGCCCTCGGCTTGCGCGTTCCTCGCGTATACTAAGCAGGTTGCAATTCGCAACAAGTTGGCTTCATGCCTAGCCTGCATGCTCCACCCGCTTGTTGGCTCGGCTTGAAGGGAATTAGATGTAGAAAGGTGGAAAGATGCCCAGCAAGCTTAGCATCTCCAAAGAACGCACCGCAGAGCTCATGGCAGAGTTCGGCAAGAACCCCCAGGACTCCGGTAGCGCAGAGGTACAGGTCGCAATCCTCTCCGAGCGTATCCGCAATCTCACCGAGCACCTCAAGGAGCACCCGAAGGACCATCACACCCGTCGTGGCCTGCTCATGCTCGTAGGTAAGCGCCGTCGTCTGCTCGTGTACATCAAGAACCGCGACGTTCTCGAGTACCGCGAGCTCATCAAGAAGCTCGGCATTCGCGACAACATCTAAGCAATCAGCCCGCACCCGCGGGCTTTTTGTATATAAGGCGGTCGGCAATGGAGGCCATTGCTGCTCGCGCGCCTGAAAAGGGGGCGCAAAGAGGCTTTGCGCAATAGGGCGCAAGGGAAGTGAAAGAAAGAATGGAACAAATCACTGAATCGTTCGACCTCTACGGGAAGCACTACACGCTTTCCACCGGCGAGCTTGCCAAGCAGGCATCCGGTGCGGTCAAGGTAACCTGCGGCGACACCACCGTGCTGGTTACCGCCGTCATCTCCGAGCAGGAGAAGGACTATGACTTCTTCCCGCTGACGGTCGACTTCATGGAGAAGATGTACGCCGTGGGCCGCATTCCCGGCGGCTACCTGAAGCGCGAGGGCAAGGCATCCGACAAGGGCATCCTCACCGCCCGCATGATCGACCGCCCCATCCGCCCCGGCTTCGCCGACGGGTTCAAGCAGGAAGTTCACATCGTCGCCACCACGTTCGTGGTCGATGGCGAAAACCCGCCTGACACCATCTCCGTCGCAGGCGCTTCTGCCGCCCTCATGGTTGCCAGCGCTCCGTTCGACGGCCCGGCAGCCTGTGTGCGCATCGGCCGCGACATCGATACCGGCGAGTTCATCGTGAACCCCACCTATGAAGAGGAAGAGAACTCCGACCTGGAGCTCACCATCGCCGGCACCGCCGACTACATCTCCATGGTGGAAGCTGGCGCCCAGGAGATCAGCGAGGAAGACATGCTCGCTGCCATGACCTTCGGTCAGGAGGCCATCGCCGCCTTCTGCGCCAAGCAGTCCGAGTTCCTGGCCAAGGTGAACCCCCAGCCCAAGGAATGGCCTATCCATGTTGCCGACCCCTCCATCGCCGAGCGCGTCGACTCCCACTTCGACGAGATGTCCGCAGCCCTGAAGGATGCCGACAAGCTCTCCCGCATGGGCAAGGTCGAGGCGCTGAAGGCTTCCGTGAAGGAAAACGACTTCACCGAGGAAGAGCGCTCTGCTTGGGGCAGCGACATCGCCGCAGCCCTGAAGTCGCTCGAGAAGCACGCCATGCGCGCCATGGTCATCGAGACCGGCGAGCGCGCCGACGGCCGTCGCAGCGACGAGATCCGTCCTCTGTACATCAAGGCCGGCTACCTGCCCCGCGTCCATGGCTCCGGCCTGTTCCAGCGCGGCCAGACCCAGGCGCTTTCCGTTGCCACCCTTGGCATGCTCAACGAATGGCAGCGCCTTGACACCATCGATCCGTGCGAGGGCAAGCGCTACATGCACCAGTACAACTTCCCGCCGTACTGCACCGGCGAGGTTGGCCGCATGGGTGCCCCCAAGCGCCGCGAGGTTGGCCATGGTGCCCTTGCCGAGCGCGCCCTTATCCCGGTTCTTCCCGATGAAGAGGAATTCCCCTACGCAATCCGCGTGGTGTCCGAGATCCTGGAGTCCAATGGCTCTTCTTCCATGGCTTCCACCTGCGGTTCCACCCTTGCACTGATGGACGCCGGCGTGCCGATCAAGGCTCCTGTTGCCGGCATCGCCATGGGCCTTATCAAAGAAGGCGACGACATCGTCATCCTTTCCGACATCCAGGGTCTGGAAGACTTCCTGGGCGACATGGACTTCAAGGTCTGCGGCACCGCACAGGGCATTACCGCACTTCAGATGGACAACAAGGCCAAGGGCCTTTCGGTCGACATCCTGGCTCGCGCACTGAAGCAGGCCAAGGAAGGCCGTGCCTTCATCATGCAGAACATGCTCGAGGCCATCGATGCGCCGCGCAGCGAGATCTCTCCCTACGCTCCGCATATCGAGACCATCCACATCCCGTCCGACAAGATCCGCGACGTCATCGGCTCCGGCGGCAAGGTCATCCGCGGCCTGCAGGAGGAAACGAACACCACCATCGAGATCGAGGAAGACGGTACCGTCCGCATCGCCTCTGTCGATGAAGAGGGCGGCGCCGCTGCGAAGGCTGCCATCCTTGGCATCGTGAAGGTTCCCGAAGTGGGCGAGGTGTACGACGGCGAAGTCGTGGGCATCAAGGACTTCGGCGCATTCGTCCGCCTTACCCCCGGCAAGGACGGCCTGCTGCACATCTCCCGCATGGCCAACGGCCGCGTGGGCAAGGTGGAAGACGTGCTGAGCATCGGCGACATCGTGAAGGTCGAGGTCATCGAGGTTTCCGACAACGGCAAGATCAGCCTCGATCGCGTGGACAAGCCCGACGTCGTAAGCTCCGAGCGCCCTTCCCGCCATCATGATGGCGACCACAAGGGTGGCCGCGGCAACGGTGGCCGAAAGCCTCGTCGCCGTCACTCCGGCAACTCCGAGCGAGCCGAATAAGTAGGCTATAATCTGTTTCGCTTTGCGGGAATGTTTTCCTGCCTAGGCCATAGCCCGTTGCCTGGATAAGCGCAGCAACAACTGCAAAGCCTCCCGTCGTTTCCGGCGGGAGGCTTTCTTTGAAGAAAGAGGTGTGGAAATGCCCACGTACACTACAAAGGGAACCTGCTCGAAGGCCATCGATTTCGACATCGTTGACGG
>CAVHGQ010000108.1:0-5490 GCA_963635335.1 Candidatus Melainabacteria bacterium
CTGTTATCACGGTTGACAGCGAAAACCCTCTTGGTTCTTCCGCGAAGATCGGCATCACGGCAGAAGAACCCGATAGCAACCCCATCGTTATCAAGGGCACCACGAACACGACCGGCTTCTTCGCTGACGACTCCAGCTACGACTTCGCCGCCGACGGCAATGCCCTAAGGCTGCAAAAGCACGTGCACCGCATCTGCGGCGTTTACAACTGCGACGACGCTTCCCATGGCGATGTTCTTAGCTGGACGCCCATTTCCAGCCTGAGCGACATCACGGCCGACGGCAACTACCGCCTGAGCAACGACGTCGAGATCGACTCCACCTGGGAGTGCCCCTACAACGTAAGCCTCTGCCTCAACGGTCACGCCATTGCTCAGACGGCTGACGTGGATGCCGTCAAGGTGGCCAGCGGCAAGACCCTTACCATCACCGACTGCCGCGGCACCGGCAAGATCACCCATAAGGAAGGCGCCAAGGGCTGCGGCGTTGACGTCGAGGGCACCCTCACCCTCTGGAACGGCAGCATCACCGGTAACAACGCCTACATCAACAAGAACAACTACGCCGGCGGCGTGCGCGTCCAGAACGGCGCCACGTTCAACATGAACGGCGGCTCCATCACGGGCAACACCGCCATGTACGGCGCCGGTGTGGACATCAAGGACAATGGCACCGTCAGCATGTCCGGTGGCTCCATCACGGGCAATATCGCATCCGGCAACGGCGGCGGCGTGTACAAGGAGGGCAAGCTCAACGTGTCCGGCAGCGCCGTCGTGTCCGGCAACACCCTTCAGAACAGCAAGGCCAACGAGGCCAACAACGTCTACCTTCCCAGCAACTACATCAACATCGAGAACGCCAAGGCCATGTCCGAGGACGCAAGCATCGGCGTCAACGGAAACGTCTCCGACGAGGGCCGCATCGTGGTGAAGGGCACCTCCAGCACCACCGGCTTCTTCAGCGACGACGCAACTTACGAGCTGCAGGCAGATGAGGCCAACAACCTTCTGAAGCTGGTCAAGCCCACCTATGTCATCTCCGGCGTGAAGCTTTTGGCCAATGCCGGCGGCAGCGAGATCACCGGCGACAGCAAGTCCAAGGTCTACGACGGCCAGGCCGTGGCCTATGAGGGCGGCTCCTTCTCGCCCGAGGCCGCTGGCGCAAGCCTGGTGTACACCTGGCAGCAGAAGGACGGCGACGGCTACAAGGACATTGCCGGCAACCAGGCCCCCAAGGCCGCCGGCGACTACCGCCTGTTGGTCACCCTCCAGCGCGGCGACTCCCAGCTGGCCTATCAGGGTATCCCGTTCTCCATCTCCGCCAAGGAGCTGACGGTCACCGGCCTTAAGGTCGCCGACAAGGTCTACGACGGCACCACGGACGCCGTCATCGAGGGCACCCCGGCGCTTTCCGGCAAGGTCGCCGCCGATAAGGTCTCCCTCGTGAACGGCACGCCGAAGTTCCAGTCCGCCGAGGTGGGCACGAACATCCCCATCGTGTTCGACCCCGGCTTCTCGCTCTCCGGCGAAGACGCGGCCAACTACACTCTGACCCAGCCCACCGGCATCACCGCTAACATCACCGAGAAGCCCGCCGTTACCTACACCGTCACCTTCGACTCCAAGGGCGGCTCTGCGGTTACGGCCCAGACCATTGCCCAGGGCGGCAAGGCCGTCAAGCCCGCCGATCCCATTAAGGCCGGCTACGACTTCGACGGCTGGTTCCTGGAGAACGGCACTGCCTACAACTTCGAGGCGCAGGTGACGGACAACCTCACGCTGTATGCCCATTGGACCGAGAAGCCCGTTGCCTCCTATACTGTGACGTTCGACTCTGACGGCGGCTCGGCCGTCGAGCCCCAGGACGTTGCCCCGGGCGAGCAGGCCGTGAAGCCCGCCGACCCCGTCAAGACGGGCTTCGACTTCAAGGGCTGGTTCCTGAAGGACGGCACCGCCTACGACTTCTCGGCCGCGGTCACCGGCAACCTCACCCTCTACGCCCATTGGGCCGAGAGCGCCAAGCCCGAGCCCGCCGCCAAACACACCGTCACCTTCGACACCGCTGACGGCACCGCCATCGCGCCCCAGGAGGTGGCCGACGGCGATTGCGTGGCAAAGCCCGCCGACCCGACCCGCGAAGGCTTCGACTTCAAGGGCTGGTACCTGCAGAGCGGCGAGGCCTACGACTTCGCTACGCCGGTGACCTCCGACCTCACGCTCTACGCGCACTGGGGCGGCAACGGCGGCGGCCAGCCCAGCGGCGACGACCAGTCCGACGACCAGGGCAACGGCGGCGACCAGGGCAAGAGCCAATCCGCTGCCGACAGCTCTGAGAACGCTGGCTCCAGCGCCGTGCCCGCCACGGGCGACACGCTTGTCCTCGCCGTGCCGGTGCTCTTCGCCGTTGCGGCGCTGGCGGCACTCGTCATGGCCCGCAGGCAGCGCAGCAGGTAAGCCTAGCTAACGTCACATAGCTCATCATCCAGCGCATGCGCCCGGTAGGGTTGCCCCACGGCAGCCCGCACAACCGGGTGCATGCGCTTTTTCATGCCCGAATGCTCATGGCGAAATGGGCATGGGGCGGCCGTCGTCGCGCTGTTTCATCTGAGCGATAGCGACCTGGGGAAACAGTCTGCCCCCGCATCAATACCCGTTAAACTGCTAAAGAAAATCGCAGGTGAAATCCCATTTCCTGAGTTTTTGACGACAAACATGCCCCTTCTTCGCCTATTGGGCGGCGAAAAATAGCCCAAATCAGCCCTTCAGGGCTTGAAATCCCAGGTGAAACGTATACTACGCAGGCACTTTAAGCACCTTTGAAAAGGTAGGGAAGAAATGGGGTCATGGCAGTGAAACTCACATCCGAGCCACGTCTGTCGCCGGTAACCGGCGCCGGAACTGGCGAATCGCTAATCGAACGGGATCGCTTGCTGGTAAGCCTTTTGGCCGACCGGGGCGCTGTGCGCATCATCTGCGCGCCGCCGCTCTACGGTAAGACCGTGCTGGCGTCCCAATATGCCCGCGTCGCGTTTGAGCCAGACGCGGTTACCTGGATCAACGCAGATTCCCCGCGGTTCTTGGTGGGGTTGGACAAGGGGAAGTCCAGCTTGGCCGAGGATCAGCTTTCGGAAGGCGAGCGTTTGGTGGTGTTCGACAACGTCCCTCGTTTGGCGGACAGCCGCAGGAAGGCCTTCGCCGAGCTCTTGCTTGCACTCCACGCCCAGGGAAGTGAGGTCTTGCTCACCACGGTCGATTTCGACCTGGCCTTCGACGTGCAAACGCCCTCGGTGGTGCTCGATGCGCGGGAGATGGCGCTTTCCGCCGAAGAGGTTCCCAGTGCCTTCGGCCGCGCCAGCGAAGACGGCTTGCCCGAGGAAAGCCCGCTGCCGGTGGTTGGCAAGCGCATGCTGCCGGCGGTGTTCCTTGATAGGGAAGACGGCCAGCGCCGGTTCGTGGATTCGCTGTTCCGGTTCGGGCCGGCCTGCATAGAGGAAGCGGTGTGCCTTCTGGCGCTGGTGGTGGGGAAGGGCAAGCTTTCCCAACTTGCTTCGGTGTTCCCCGAAGGCGTTGCCCGCATGAGCGGCGCCTTGGAGCGCACGTACCCCCACGCCGGCATCAAGCGCGCATCCAGCGAGTTCTGCGCGTTGGAGCTGGGCGCGAAAACCCGCTTCGACCTGCTCTGCACGCATTTGGACGCCTTGACGGATTGCTCGTCCGCGCCCGATGAGCAGGCCTTTCTGCTGGGCCTGTGCGAGCTGTGCCGGGCCACCGACAACCCAACCTTGCTTTCGCATATCCTTTCCGACCTGCTCTGTGCCGAGCGCCGCGAAGAGTTCTTCCGACGCCACGGCATGCCGCAGGTTCCCGAACGTCTCAGCACCGAAGCCGAGGAGCCCGAGCCCACCGACCGCACCTTCTCCAAGCTGCGCTTTTCCTCGCCTTCTACCTTGCGCATCAACTTGTTCGGGCGCTGCGAGATAACGCGCAACGGCGAGCCGGTGGCCGACCCGGCCAGCATCCGCAAGAAGGCGAAGGTGGTAATCGCCCTGCTTTTGGTGAACCACAACAAGGACGTTCCCCGGACCTGGGTGGAACGGGTGGTGTGGCCCGATTCCGACCCCAACTGCGTGCGCTCCAGCTTCTACAACCTGTGGAGCTACATCCGCAAGATCCTCTCTTCCTCCGACTCTGACCCGTTCGCCCTGCGCGCCAGCCGCGACATCGTCTCGCTGCAGGGCCTGAACCTGGAAAGCGACGTGATCATGGTGGACGGCCTGTGCCATCGCCTTCACGGGTGCAGCGACCCGGCCGAATGCCTTTCGCTGCTCGCTGGCATAGAGCGCCTGTACGTGGGCCCGCTGCTGCCCGGTATCCAGAACGAGCAGCTGGAAAGCTACCGCGTCATGTACCAGAACCGCGTGCTGGATGCGGTGGTCGACGGCGTCCGCGTGCTGGTACGTAGCGGCGAGCTGCGCAGCGCCCAGCGGTTCGCCGCCTTCGCCTTCGAGATAGACCCCACGCGCGAAGACGTGGTGTACCTGTACATGAAGGTGCAGAAGATGCTGGGGCAGTTCGCCGGCGCCATATCCACCTTCGTCAGTTGCCGCCATGCGCTGGTGGAGCGCTTCGGCATCGACGGCTCCAGCAGATTGGAGGCGCTGTACCAGGAAATCCTCTGCGATGTGTCGAAGAAATAGCGCGTTTGCCGGCCTCTGCGCGTTGATGCCGTGAAGAACCGCGCCCGTTGGCCTGTAGCGCCCGGTAGGGAAGCGGCGCTGTGCTAGAGTGAAGCGGATAAACGATCGAAAGAGAGATCATGGGTTTCTTTTCCAAGATTTTGAGCGTGGGCGAAAACCGTCCGCTGAAGAACTACCAGAAAACCGTGGCGCGCATCAACGAGCTTGAGCCTTCCATGCAGGCCCGCTCCGACGAGGAGCTGGCGCACCTTACCGTCGAGTTCCGCGAGCGCCTGAACAACGGCGAAGAGCTTGAGGCCATCATGCCCGAAGCCTTCGCCGCTGTGCGTGAGGCCAGCGTGCGCACCATCGGGCTGCGCCACTTCGACGTGCAGCTCATCGGCGCCATGGCCTTGAACGACGGCAAGATCGCCGAGATGCGCACGGGCGAAGGCAAGACCCTCGTCTCCACCCTTGCCGGCTACCTGAACGCGCTGCCCGGCAACAACGTGCACATCGTTACCGTGAACGACTACCTGGCCGCCCGCGACTCCAAGTGGATGGGCCGCATCTACGAGTTCATGGGAATGAAGGTGGGCCTTATCCAGAACGGCATGGGCCCTGCGCAGAAGATCCCGGCCTACCAGGCCGATGTCACGTACGGCACCAACTCCGAGTTCGGCTTCGACTACCTGCGCGACAACATGGTGGCGCGCGCCAGCCGCCGCGTGCAGCGCGGGCATTCCTTCGCCATCGTCGACGAGGTCGACTCCATCCTCATCGACGAGGCGCGCACCCCGCTCATCATCTCGGGC
>CAVHGQ010000109.1:0-5436 GCA_963635335.1 Candidatus Melainabacteria bacterium
CCAAGAGCTGGGAATGCGCGCTGAAAACCTTCGTGTTCTTCCTTATCAGCCAGCCTGTTATATTCGCGGTGGAAGTGCTCTGCGGCCAGATCACCGTGGATATGGCCCTGTACTACTACAGTGCTTTCTGGGGGCCGGCAACGCTGTTCACCCTGCCGGGCGGCTTTATCGCCTACTTCATCCAGAAGCAGAACGCGCTGGGCGTTATCGTGCTCGGCCTGGGCTGTGCTTTGCAGATGTTTCTTGGCGCGAGCTACATTACGCGGATGATCCAGGTACCGCCCTTCCATCTTCTTAGCGCGGTGGTCTGCTTCGTTTCCGCTGTTTGGATGCCCTTCCTTATCCAGAAAAGCACGAAGAACCGCATAGCCACCCTGGCCATAGCCGTGGGCGTGACGGTTGTGCTGCTGATTCTGCTGGCAATGGGTGGCCGTTCCCCGGTCTAGCCTTCCTGTCCCTTCAGATACTTTTCCTCGATAGGCGTGCCGAAGTCGCGGTCGCCCAGCTGTTCGCAGGCGAAGCGCACGAAGGCGCGCGTGGTCTGGTCGAGCGCCGCCGTTTTGCGGTACGTCATCGAAACCAGGTGGAACTTCCCTTCGAACTCCCTGATGGGAAGCGTTTTCGTGCCCGGGAAGGGGATGTCTTCCACCACGTCGAGCATCAGCGCGATGGAGCGCTCATCGGAAAGCAGCAGCGACATGGCGCCGATCTCGTTCGAGAAGCGCTGCTTGAAGGTAAGGCCGCAGTCGGAAAGCAGCCCGTCGAAGATGCGAAACGTGAACTGCGAGCTGGCCTGGTTGTACGAGATCAGGTTCTCCTGGTGCTCGCTTAGGTCTTCCAGCGTTATCTCGTCTTTGTTGGCCAGGGGGTTTTCCGCGTTCACCGCCGCTACGATGTTCTGCGTGGTGAACTGCACGGTTTCCATGTCGGGCAGGTCGGGCACGAAGGTGCAGAACGCCACATCGAAGGCGCGCTCGCGCAGGCCGGTGAGCGATTCCTGCGTGTTGGTTACCGAGATGTCGAATTCCACCGGGGCGTCGTAGGCCTGACGGAAGGCGTTCAGCAGCTGGGGAAGCTGGTTGCGCTGCACCGATTCGGTGGTGGCGATGCGCACGGTGCTCTTGTGCTCGGCGCGGTCGGTCATGGCGCTTACGGCGCGGTCCACCTCGGAAAGCGCCACGGCGATGTGCCGGTTGAACTCCTCGCCGTCCTCGGTAAGGTGCACGCCGTTCTTGCTGCGCTCGAACAGCGTGACGCCCAGCTCCTTTTCCAGGCTGGAGATGGAAGTGGAAAGCGCCGGCTGCGTGATGAACAGCTCTTTTGCGGCGCGGTTGAAGTAGCCCACCTGGGCAAGTTTCCTGAAGTAGTACAGCTGTGAGAGGTTCACGGCAATCTCCCCTTCGATTGTGTCGTGGCGGTTGGGTGGATGTGGCGAGCCTGCGGCGGTTGGGCGTTGGCGGCTCGGTCGTGACCCGGGTGCTTCGCGGGTTTCGCTTTGCGTGGCGGGCGGCCCCTAATCGCTGTCGGCGAAGTCGTTGCGCTCGTAGGGCGGCGGTTCGAATTTCAGCAGGAAGTCGATGAACGCCTGGGTTGCCGGGTTCGGCGTTGCCCCTTCACGCCGCGTGAGCGAGATGGGGTAGAACTCTTTCGCCCCGGGAACATCGAGCGGCAGGATAACCATGTCCGGGTCGGGCGTCAGGTTCGATGTGAGCATGGTGAGCGCCACGCTGGATTCGTGCACGGCAAGCGCGCCCAGGATAACCTCGTCTTCGTAGTTGCGCACCAAGGCGAGCTTGTCCAACGGCGCATCGGTGTTCCGCAGGAACGCCTCCAGCACCTCGCCGCAGGTGATGCCGCGGCGGTAGGTGATAACGGTGTGCCCGATCAGGTTCTCGTAGCGCACGCTTTTCAGCGCGGCAAGCGGGTGCTCGCGGTGCACAGCCACCACCAGCTGCTGGTGGAACAGGGTGGTGCAGGCGATTCCCGGCCTATGCACCGGCCCGGCCAGCACCAGGTCGCATATGCCCTGCTCAAGCTTCTCGTTCAGTGGCGCTGTTTCGCCCTGCAGCACATGGAACTCGGTTTTGTCGCCGAAGGTGCTGCGGAAGCGCTGCATCGCGGCGGGAAGGTAGTGGGAGCGCACCGTGGCGATGGCCCCCACGTTGATGGAGCCGGAAAGGCTGCCGTGGCGGCGGTCTATCTCAGCAACGCCGCGGTCGATGCTGGCCAGCCCTTCCGAAACGTACTTGAAGAACACCCTGCCGTCGTCGGTGAGCTGCACGTTGCGGCCCACCTTGCGAAACAGCGAGCAGCCCAGCTCGCGTTCCAGCGAGGCGATGGAGTGCGAAAGGGCAGACTGCGACACATGCAGGCTTTCCGCCGAGCGCGTGTAGTGCTCGGTTTTGGCCAAGTGGCAAAAATAGGTTAGCTGCGCAAGGTTCATAGCCCCCTCCTTGCAGATTTTCCGTGCTGAAAGCTCCCTTCATCAGGCATTTTGCCCGATGAACGCGTTGCATGGAAAATCATGAATCTGCTTCATATATTAGCCCATCTCCCATCGATTCTTTGCGGCAGACGCCAGAAAGATGTTGGGATACCTTTGTCTTATCGGGAGAAACGCCCCAGCGGGCGAAGATCGCGGCAGGGCTGCGAGAAGGGGGAAGGCAATGACGAAGCTACCTTTGGAAGTAGGGAACAGCTGCACGTTCACCAAGACGGTAAGCGAATCGGATGTGTACCAGTTCGCGGGCATCACGGGCGACTTCAGCCAGATGCACCTGAACGAGGCGTTCATGAAAACCACCAAGTACGGCACCCGCATCGTGCACGGGGTGCTCACCTTCGCCTTCGGCAGCACGGCTTCCACGCTTATCCAGCAGAAGTACGAATCGCCCATTCCCAGCGCATCGTATGGCTACGACCACCTGCGCTTCACCGCGCCCGTGTACTTCGGCGACACGCTTACGGCCACCTACACCGTCAAAGAGGTCGATGAGGACGCCATGAAGACGTTCGCCGACGTGGTGGTTACCAACCAGGACGGAACGGTGGTGTGCGTTGCCACACATATCCTGAAGTTTTTCGAAGTGGAGCAGTAGCGCTGAAGCGCCGGTGCCGCACGGGCTTTGCGGGAGGGGCCCGCAGAAGGGGAAGCCCTAGTTGGCGCCGGCTGCGCGCAGTCAAGGAGGGATCGAACATGGGAACACCGCAAGTAGAGCATGTGGCCGTGAAGGTGCGCGATTTCGACGGTGCACTGGCGTTCTTCACCCAGGTCATGGGCATGGAAGTAACGCTTACCGACCCGGCAGACGGGCAAGAACCGCTTGCCCAGGCGTGGGTAGGGGGCATCCAGCTGCAGCGAGACGATGAGGGCACGGGCCCTTACCAGGGAGACATGACGCACATCGGCCTGGTGGCAGACGATGTTGAGGCGCTGCTGCGGAAGGCGTATGCCGCAGAGGGGGTGCAGCAGGCCCCGGGCAAGCCCCGCAACTGGTTCGTGACGCCCTGCGGAATCATGATCGAGGTGAACGCCCGGGAGTAATCGGGCGAAGTTTCCCGGCCGGGTTAGGGCAACCTGCATCGGCCGGGGCAAGGAGGGAACGCAATGAAGGTATGCATTTTGGGAACCGGCTCGCTGGGCAGCACCATCGGCGGCGCGCTTGCCAAGGCGGGCAACGAGGTTCATTTCGTGGGGCGTGCACCCCATATGGATGCAGTGAACAAGAACGGCCTGGTGATGGTCACGCCCACGGGCGAGGAAACCGTGCACCCCGTAGGCCATACCACGCCCGACGGCATCGGCGTGTGCGATTTGGTCATCGTGCTGTGCAAGGCATTCGACACGGCGAAAACCATGGAGGAAGGCAAGGAGTTGGTGGGCGCTGGCACCACGGTGATGTCGCTGCAAAATGGCCTTGGCGCTGAAGACGTGCTGTGCGAATGCGTGGGGGCCCAGCATGTTATCGGCGGTAAAACCTACATTGGCGGCATGCTGCTGGAGCCCGGCCGCGTGCAAGCGACCATCCCCGGCAAGGACACCTTCATCGGCGAGCTGGACGGCAGCGTGACCGAGCGCACGCGCGCCATCGGCAAGGCCTTCGACGACGCGGGCATGCACTGCATCGTTTCCGACAACATCATGGGCGTTATCTGGGACAAGCTGCTGGTGAACGTTGCCACGGGCGCCGTGTGCGGCATCACGCATTTGCCCTACGGCGACATGTACGAAGAGGAAAAGCTGGTGGCAACCGCCGTTGCCGCAGTTCAGGAAGGTATCGATGTTGCTCATGCCGCCGGCGTGAAGCTTACCTACGATGCGCCCATGGACACGCTGGAGCTGGCGCGCGCCGGCCTGCCGAAGAGCTTCAAGCCCTCCATTCTGCAGAGCCTGGAAAAGCACCGTCCCACCGAGGTGGGCGTTATCAACGGCGCAGTGGTTGCGCAGGGTAAGAAATATGGCGTGCCCACGCCGGTGAATGAGACGCTAGTGGCTTGCGTTACGGGCATCGAGCGCTACATCCGCGAATACGTGAACAAGTAGAACGGCCTTTTGGGCAGCCGAAAGGGCCGGCCGGAGCAACCTGGCAGGTTCGGCCCTGTGCCGGCCTGGGCAGTCTCGGCGGGCGAGATTCCTTGCCAGCCTTAAATGGGGAGCGCCTTTGCGCGCTGGAGGATAGGAGATTTCGATGCGTCATCTCGAGATCATCAATGGACCGAACAACAATTTCTACGGCATCAGGAACAAAGGGGTCTACGGCAACCAGACCTATGCCGACCTTATCAGCGAGTTGAAGGAATACGGCGCCGGCCTGGGCTTCGAGGTCCACGCATTCCAGAACAACGGCGAAGGCGGGCTGATCGACCACCTGCAGAAGCTGTACTTGGAGGCGGAGGAAACCGGCAAAAAGATTCCCGTGGTGCTGAACCCCGGTGCGTTCACCCACTACAGCTATGCGCTGATGGATGCGCTTGAGTCGGTGCACACGCTGGTACCCGCCGTCGAGGTGCATATGTCCAACATCCAGGATCGCGACTCGTTCCGCCATATATCAGTAACGGCTCCCGAATGCTTGGGGCAGATCGCCGGCTTCGGTAAGAGCAGCTACAAGCTTGCCATGCATCAGTTCAAGCTGATGGATGAAGCAGGGGAGCTGTAGCGCCCGTTTCTTCAGACCTTTCCCCTATGGCAAGGCCCGCGGTTCGGAATGAACCGCGGGCCTTTTGGCTTCAATGGGGATGATCCCTCTTCAGTGCAGGAGGCAATCAATCCGTCCGCGACAGTCGGAGCCCACGCACCTCGGCGCCCCCTTCGCTCGTTTCTGCTTCCCTCCGTGTCAATAGGGACAGACCCCTTTAGCACAGTATGTCCGCGGTCCCAGTAAAGCGATCATACTAGGAAAAGATAAACGACCGCATCGGCTGACATTCTGCCGA
>CAVHGQ010000110.1:0-5296 GCA_963635335.1 Candidatus Melainabacteria bacterium
GCCGATGAGCTGCGGTGTTGCATCATAACGAACACAGGAGACTGTTTCTGCGCCGGCAGCGACCTGAAAGAGATTGCGGCGGGCACCTACCATGCCCCCAAGGGCTACGAGAAATCCGGGTTTGCTGGCATGACCAAGCGCTTCATCAAGAAGCCCCTTATCGCAGCGGCGGAAGGCCGTGTTCTGGGCGGTGGCCTAGAGGTTGTGGTGGCCTGCGACCTGGCGGTTGCCTCTACGACTTCCACGTTCTCGCTACCGGAGCCGCGTCGCGGGCTTACGGCAGCGGGCGGCGGGCTTCTCATGCGCATCATGCAGATGGTTCCGCAAAAGGCCGCTATGGAGCTCATGCTCACCTGCGAGCCGTTCGATGCCCAGAAAGCGCTGGAGTGCTTCCTCATCAACTACGCCGTTGAACCGGGAAAGGTGCTGGACAAGGCTATTGAACTGGCGAAACTTATCTGCAAGGGCGCGCCGCTTGCCGTGGAGTGCACCAAGCGTACCGCCTACGAGACCATGGGCGAGCGCGTGATGTACCCTTCGAAGGGCTGGGAGATCTTGGAAGAGATCGAGCAGATAACCCAGAACAGCGAGGACAAGATCGAGGGAGCAACGGCCTTCGCCGAAAAGCGCGAACCCGTCTGGAAAGGCCGCTAGCGGTTTCCGGGCGAGCTGGATTGGGCGGCTGTGCGCGGTTTCTTTTCTGCTGGGACGGGCTTCTGCTCTCATGGCCGTTCGGGTTTTCCGGGAGGCCTTTTGCTGCAGGCTATTCTCGGCTTGCAATGCATTGCTTAATGCCCAACAAATAACAAAGTCTGATGGGCTGTTCGGCTTACTAAGGTTCGTTGCGGCCTCTGTTTGGCACAAAACCACCACCTCAAGGTGACATTTCGTGGAACTTGGGAATATGCCAGTATGCTGCGGTGCCGTATGCTTTTCAATAGAAAGCTGCATATGAAGGAACGCACAAAGAGGGGTGCACGGTGGATTTCGCATTGTCTGAGGGGCAGAAGAGCATGATCGCGACGTTTCGCGAGTTCGGGGAGTCGGTGTTCACCCCCGAGCATGTGTTCCAGTGGCGAAAGGACCAGGGCCTCCCCGACGAGGTGGCGAAGGGCTTCGTAGACCGTTACTTCAGCCTGGCCAACCAGGGCGACATGGGCATCATGTCGCAGACCCTTATCCTGGAAGAGCTGTGTCGCTGTGCCGGCGCTGCCCTCCCGTTCCAGAACGACCTGTTCAACCTGCAGATCATGGCCGACTTCGCCGACGAGGCAGTGTTCGCGAAGGTGTTGGACGAGTACCGCGAAACCGGCCGCCTGGTATTCTCGCTTGCTGTTTCCGAGCCGAATGCCGGCTCCGACACCATGAGCATGACCACCTCGGTGCAGACGGTCGATGACAAGCTCATCCTGAACGGCAAGAAGACCTACGTGAACAACGGCGAGTACTCGCCGAGCATCCTGTGCGCCGCCATCGACAAGGACGCCGACACCGACGACAAGTACCCGCCGCTCTCGTTCTGGCTGGTGCCGCACAACCTTCCCGGCATCCGCGCGGTGCCCATCAACAAGATCGGCCAGTCGATGGTACCGTTCGCTTCGGTTTCGTTCGATAACGTGGAGATAAAGCCCGAGTACCGCCTGCGCGGCCACGAAGGCGGCTTCCGTCATCTGTTCAAGCTGCTGGAACTGGGTCGTGTGTTCACCTGTGCGGCATCGCTCGGCATGGCGCAGGCCGCCATGGAAGACGCGGTGGCGAATGCCCGCGTGCGCAAGGCATTCGGCGTTGCCATCGGCGAGTTCCAGCAGGTAGAGCAGATGCTCACAGACATGGAGGTAAGCCTGCGCACCATGCGCTCCATGCTGTACCAAGCCGCTTGGGCTATCGAGACCGATCAGCCCGACAAGCGCCTGGCCGTCTCGCTGATGAAGCGTTACATTCCCAAAACCGCCACCCAGGTGGCAAGCGATGCCATGCAGATCTTGGGCGGCCAGGGCTACACCGAAAGCGCCCGCGTGAGCACCATCTGGCAGGATTGTCGCGGCAACCAGATCGCCGAAGGCACCGACCAGATAATGGTGTACATCTCCGCGCCGCTCATCATGTCGGCTTACGAGTAAGTGCTTCGTTCGGCAGAACGAAGCACTTACAAATTCCTACGAAGCTGCGCTTCTTTGATCTCGCTTTCCAGCGAGCTGTGGATGATGTTGGCGAAGGGGCCGGCGTTGGTGATGAGGTGCTTTGTGCCGGGCTGCTCGCATTTTCGCGTAAAGTAGGAAAGGAACGCGCAGGTGTAGAACTCGCTGAGGAACTCGATGTTCTCTTCCGGCAGGTAGCGGTTCGCCAGGATGATGGTGATGTCGTTGCGCAGGGCGGGCAGGTACAGCTCGTACAGGTAGTTCCGCAGGGCGGAAGGACCCATTTCGGAAAGGGCCTGGCGGTAGAACGAGCGGTTGTGCTCCAGCACCAGCGCGAACGAATCGAAGAACTTCGAGTGGTCAAGCGAGCGCACGCCCGATTTCTGCGTGATGTAGTAGGGGAAGCCCGCAAGCGAGTCCTCGTCGCCCTTCTTGTACACCAGGATGTTCTCGGGGAAGCGGTTCTGCAGCTCTACTCCCAGGTCATAGCGGAACTTCCAGATGATCAGCGCGTCCTTGTCCTCGAAATGGTAGTAGAACGTCTTGCGGTTCTTGCCCGTGCGCTCAACGATGTCGCTGATAGAAACCTTCTTCAGAGGCTGCTCGTTGCAGAGCTCTACCAGTGCATCGGCAATCAACAGTTTTGTGTCGAGCGTTCCCATCGCGTGGTCCTTCCCCTGTCTTTTCAGGCAGTAGTTTACCGCTGTTGACAAAATTAGGGGTCAAAACTTGAAAAATGTGTAGTCATCGCCACAGCCAGGCGCAAAACGGCTTCGATAGGTGCGGCGGCATAGATCCTGCGACCGTAAATTATGCATAATGCCGCCGTTTCGTCCGATCATCTGTTTTACAATATCGTGAGCGAAGGAGTGCTATCGATTGGTCATCACTGGTATAGATCGTTGCATGCAGTAAGTAAGGCGGCTTCCGAAGAGGGGTCGTCATTTTCGTATGTTCAAACGGTTTGTGCCAGGTATGTCTGATCCGCTCCGATAATTGAAGGAAGTTCACATCACTTGTTCTTACGAAAGGGGCCGCGACGTGAAGTACGAACTACTGAACAAGCCGTTTAAGATCGGCAATGTGGAGCTGCGAAACCGCTTCGTCATGCTGCCGATGACCATCGAGAAGACCGACAACTACCATGTTGGCGATGACCTCGTAGATTTCTACGAGCAGCGCGCAAAGGGCGGTGCCGCTCTGATCGAGCTCGGCTCCTGCTACGTCTGCGACGTTTTCGACACCACCCCGAAGTACCACACCACCACCGGTGCTGTGGGCGTTTGGGACGACTGCTTCATCCCCGGCCTTACCCGCACCGCTGAGGTTTGCCACAAGCACGGCGCAAAGCTCGCAGCTCAGCTGCAGCTCTGCTACGAGTGGCGTGCAACCGGTGAAGACGAGCTTCATTCCTACGCTCCTTCCATCGATGTTGCTTCCGGTCCCTTCGTCGGCATGCCCGAGAAGGAGTTCACCAAGGAAGAGATCGCTATCGTCGTTAAGCAGTACGGCGACGCTGCAAAGCGCTGCCAGAAGGCCGGCATCGACATCATCGAGATCCATGCAGGCATCGGCTACATGGTCATGCGCTTCATCTCCAAGTACTCCAACCACCGCACCGACGAGTTCGGCGGCGACACCAAGGGCCGCTGCAAGCTCCTCACCGACATCATCGATGAGATCCACAAGCAGTGCGGCGAAGATTACCCGATCCTCGTTCGTTACTCCGCAGACGACCTTATGCCTGGCGGCCAGCGCGTAGAGGACCTCAAGGAGGTCATCGAGTGCGTAGAGGCTCACGGCATCGACGCTTGGTCCATCCAGGCTGGCTTCCATGAGGCTCCTCGCCCCGTTGCCAACCAGCTCGTTCCCGAAGGCGAGTTCATCTACCTGTCCAAGGAGGCAAAGAAGTACACCTCTCTGCCTTGCTTCCCTGGCACTCGTATCAACCACCTCGACGTATGCGAGAAGATCCTGGCCGACGGCTCCGGCGACGCAGCTGGCATGGCACGTCACTGGATCGCTGAGCCCGAGATCGGCATCAAGGTTGCCGAGGGCCGCTCCGAGGAAGTTCGTCCCTGCATCGTTTGCTCTCGCTGCCTGGACAACATCTTCATCGGCAAGCCCTGCAAGTGCTCCGTCAACCCCAACGTGTACTTCTCCCAGTACGGCATGCCCGAGGACCACAAGGTTTCCGGTGCAGACGCCGAGAAGAAGATCCTCATCGTCGGTGCTGGCCCTGCTGGCCTCGAAACCGCTCGCAACCTCAAGATGCGCGGCTTCAAGAACGTCACCGTCGTTGATCAGAAGAAGAAGCCCTGCGGCCTTCTGAACCTCGCTCAGGTTCTGAACACCGAGCTTCCTCCGATGGTTGATTGGTACAACAACGAGATCAAGCGTCTTGGCCTGGATGTTCGCTGCAACACCAAGGCTGATGCCAAGTACATCAAGGACTTCGGCGCTGACGAGGTTATCCTCGCTGTCGGCCCCGAGACCCAGTCTCCCGATGTTCCCGGCAAGGATCGCAAGAACGTCATCGACTCCCACGCACTGAAGGAGCTCGTTGAGGGCAAGAACACCCCGGGTATGGGCGCTATGTGGGGCCTCTCCTGCTTCGGCATGGGCATCCTGGGTGCACCCCTCGGCCTTATGAAGTGGGGCCTTGGCACCCACCTGCTGGTTAAGAAGCGCATGGCCGTTATCGGCGGCGGCTTCGCTGGCATCGAGGTTGCTTCCGCAATGAACGAGGGCCGCGAGGTTACCGTTATCGAGTCCGCCAAGAAGGCTGGCGCCGAGATCGGCATCATCGACAAGAACCCCGAGCTTCGCAAGCTGAAGAAGGAAGGCGTGAAGATCCTCACCCTTACCAAGGTTAAGGCTTACACCGACGAAGGCGTTCTGTGCGAAGACGCAGAGGGCAAGGAGTTCACCGTTCCCGCCGACACCATCATCGCTGGCACGGTTTGCGTTTCCAACACCGCTCTGTACGACGAGGTTAAGGGCGTAGTCGATCCCGAGCACCTGCACCTCATCGGCAACGCTTCCCCGCACGAGGACTTCCCCGGCGTTGCAAAGAACGACCCCTACGGCACGCCTGAGTTCAAGCGTCTGCTCGAGGCTGTTCGCGACGGTTACATCACCGCAATGAGCCTGTAGTT
>CAVHGQ010000111.1:0-5272 GCA_963635335.1 Candidatus Melainabacteria bacterium
ATCTGGCCTGGCCAGGAAAAAGGAGTGTGACCATGGGCGAGCAAATTGCCTCAACTGAAAAGGGCTTCAATGTGGCAACGGGCACCGATGCCCCCCAGCGGGCGTTGGTGCTGTGCAGTGGCGGCGTTGATTCCACCACGCTGCTTGCCATGGCGGTACAGCGTTACGGCGCGGCCAACGTGTTCGCGCTTTCCATCAGCTACGGCCAGCGCCATAACAAGGAAATCGAATCGGCCAAGGCGGTTGCCACCCATTACGGCGTGCAGCAGCGCTTCTTGGACTTGGCGGCCATCTTCGCCGACAGCAATTGCTCGCTGCTGGGGCATTCCACGCAGGAGGTTCCGCAGGAAAGCTACGCCGACCAGCTGCAGGAAACCGACGGCAAGCCGGTAAGCACCTATGTGCCGTTCCGCAACGGGCTGTTCCTTTCCTCGGCCGCTTCCATGGCGCTTTCGCTGGGGTGCAGCGTGCTGTACTACGGCGCGCACCATGATGACTGGGCCGGCAACGCGTACCCCGATTGCTCGCAGGAGTTCGTCGATGCCATGAACCGTGCCATCGTAGAGGGCACGGGCGGCGAGCTTCGCATGGAAGCGCCGTTCGTGCAGTGGAGCAAGGCCGATATCGTGAAACGCGGCCTTGAGCTGGGCGTTCCTTACGAGCTTACCTGGAGCTGCTACGAGGGCGGCGAAAAGCCCTGCGGCGTGTGCGGCACCTGCATCGACCGCCAGCGCGCCTTCGAGCTGAACGGCACCACCGACCCGCTTCTGCGCTAGCTTCGCGCGGCGGCGGAGGCCGCGGCGCCGTAAACCCCGACCATTGCCAATTTCCCGTACGAGGAGTACCGACATGACGAACAAAGAACGCGAAGCCGAGCAGAGCATCTCTCTGTTGGGCAACCAGCACACCGAATACCCAACCGGCTACGACCCCAGCGTGTTGGAGACGTTCATCAACAAGCACCCGGGCAACGACTACTTCGTGAAGTTCAACTGCCCCGAGTTCACCAGTTTGTGCCCCATCACCGGGCAGCCCGACTTCGCCACCATCTACATCTCGTACGTTCCCGGCGAGCGCATGGTGGAAAGCAAGAGCCTGAAGCTGTACCTGTTCAGCTTCCGCAACCACGGCGACTTCCACGAGGACTGCATGAACATCATCATGAAGGACCTGGTTGCGCTGATGGACCCGAAGTACATCGAGGTGTGGGGCAAGTTCACCCCGCGCGGTGGCATCTCCATCGACCCGTACTGCAACTACGGCAAGCCGGGCACCAAGTGGGAAGACGTTGCCTGGGATCGCCTGTCCCATCACGATCTGTACCCCGAAAAGGTGGACAACCGCTAGATTCGGTCGGCCGCGTTTGGTATTTGGCGCGCGCTGCTTTGCCGGCGGGCCTCAGGTTGCCGGTGGGTTTTGCCTGATAGGTAGGTATCATCTTGGCTGAAGGCGCTGGCGGGTTGCCGCGGGCGCACGATCGTCGTTTTAGGGGGAGCTATGGTTTCGGGAACATATCAGGCGCAGGTGAACACGCCCATTGGCGCGAAAGAGGGAACCTTGACGCTCGAAGAGCAGGGCGGGGCGCTTTCCGGCTCCCTGCACGTGCTGGGTGGCGACACCCCTATCCAGAACGGCTCCATCGATGCGGATGGCAACCTGTCTTTCTCGGGAACGCTGCAAGTTCCCTTTATCGGCGCTCTGCCGTTCACGTTCGAGGGAACCTATCGGGATGATGCCATCAGCGGCACCGCCGTTACGAAGATGGGTGCCATCCAGATAGCTGGTTCGCGCGTGTAGCGGAATCTGATGCTGCGAGGTGGGCAGTGTGGTGGTGGACTGCACGCATAGCCGAGCAGTCGCTTCACTCTTTGGCTCCTGCGTTGAGCGGTGTGGGCAAGCCCCGACCCACGTTGGCTCGCGCGCTGCGAAGGGGATAGCCCAAGCCAGCGCTGGGGTGCGGTTGGTTCGGCAGGCATCTGCGCCGCCTTGTTCTGGCGCGAGCGATTCCGCGACTCTACCCTCAACTTTGCCTTGTTGGACGGTGGGGCGGTAAGGCGGCATAATGGGGCGAACCTGATCCCCGTTTGGAAGACCCCTGTATGACTGAAGAGCTTATCTCGCTTGCTGTTATCGTTCTGGTGGCGGCGCTTTGCCCCATCGTTGCACAGTCCATCCCCCGAAAGCCCATCCCTGAAACCGTGTTCCTGCTGATAGCGGGCGCGTTGTTGGGGCCGAACATGGCCGGCATCATCGAGCTTTCGGATCCCATCAGCCTGCTTTCCGAGCTTGGCTTGGCGTTCCTGTTCCTTCTTGCCGGCTTCGAGATAGACCCGAAGAACGTCACCGGCCATCAGGGCAAACGCGGGTTCGCTACCTGGCTGGTTTGCTTGGTGCTAGGATTTGCGGCCGTGGCCTTGGTTTCAGCGCTTGCTCCAGCTCACAGCATGAGCGAGATGGGCGGCATCGCCGTGGCTATTGCCCTTGGCACCACGGCCTTGGGTACGCTGATGCCCATCTTGAAAGAGCGCAACCTCATCGGCACGCGCGTGGGCGATTCGGTGCTTGCTTACGGAACCTGGGGCGAGCTTGGCCCCATCATCGCCATGGCACTTCTGCTTTCGTCGCGCGCCGAATGGAAGACCCTTGCGGTGTTGCTGGCGTTTGCGGCCATTGCGGTGCTTGCCGCGGTGATTCCCGCGAAGGCGAAGAAGGCAGGCAGCCGTGTGTACCGCTTTCTTTCCGAGAACGCCAATTCCACCTCGCAAACCACCATGCGCGTTACCGTGCTGCTGCTGGTGGCGCTGGTTGCCCTTTCTGCCGTGTTCCAGCTCGATGCGGTGTTGGGAGCATTCGCCGCCGGCTTCGTGCTGCGCTACGTTATCCCGGAAGGCAACCACGACCTGGAGCATAAGCTCGATGGCGTTGCCTTCGGGTTCTTCGTGCCGCTGTTCTTCGTGGTGTCCGGCGCCAAGATCGACCTTATGGCTGTGTTCGACAAGCCAGTGCTGCTGGTAGGGTTCATCTTCGCGCTGTTGCTCATCCGTGCGGTGCCCATCTTTATTTCCCTTTCCACCGACAGGGAAACGCGCAGCATGTCATCCCACAACCGGGTAAGCGTGGCGCTGTACTGCACCACGGCGCTGCCCCTTATCGTGGCGGTTACCTCGGTGGCAACCAAGGCCGGCGCCATGTCCAACGATACGGCATCGGTGCTGGTGGCGGCGGGTGCCATCACGGTTTTGGCTATGCCATTGTTGGCGCAGTTGACGTATCGCGTGGCTGACGTTCACCCCGTGGAAACCGCGCGTGAGGTGGCGCACGACCCGCATCATCTGGGCGATATTGTGGGCGACCATCTGGCGTATGCCCAGTTGGCGGATGCGTCGGAAGCTGGCAAAAGCTCACGGCGCGCGCGAAAGATCGCCAAGGCCAAGGAGCGTTTGGAAAAGCAACATAAGCGCCATGACCTGATAGAACAGGCGAACCGGGAGCGCCGTCAGCGCCGTGTGGAGCTGATGCGCGAAGTGCGGCAGGAGCGCACCCAGAAGCGCGCCGAGCTGGCAGAGCAGCTGAAAGAGCTGGACGAAGGGAAGTAGCGCGGCCGCTGTTTTCTAGGCGGGTACCTGGCGAAGCCGAGGGGGAGGCTGTGCGCGAGGTTGGCCTTGGGGTTCCCGTTAGGTTGCGCGGGTTCCCTCACTGCCCTGATCGTCCGCCTTGGCGGCGGAGCGCCCAGCTTCGCAATAGCTAACGAAACGAAGAAGGGGAGCCGGCGCTGGTGCGCGGCTCCCCTTTGCGTAAGCGGGTGGTTGTTCGCCGAACCTCTAGCGGCAGACGATTTCCACGGGAACGTTCAGGATCTTGGCAACCTTCAGGATGGTGTCGGTGTGGCTGCCCAGTGCTGCTGCCATGTGGTGCGTCGGGCCAGTTTCATTCCAGCGGTTCATGAACTCGCGGGCGCCGATGCTGAACTTCATGCGCATGTTGGTGTCGCCGAACGTGAAGATGGGGCCTTCGACGTTCTCGCCCTCGGCCACGACGAACTTGAAGTTGCCGTCGCCGTCCTGGGTGATGCCCAGGTAGGTCACGGTGCCCAGGCCTGGGTAGAACTGGGTGAGGTAGCCGCCGCCGGTCTTGCCGTGGAACACGGGCACAACCTTCAGCGTGGGCTTCTTGGCGGTGGAGATGTCGGCATCGCCCGAGCCGGAATGGCCGATGATAACCACGTCTTCGGGGAAGTCGATGGAGTACATCTCGGAAAGCTGGCCGGTGCCGGCGATGGTCTTCAGGATGCTCATGGCGATGGCAACCTTCATGTCGCCCTCAACCGCGCAGGAAGTGCCCTGCTTGATGAGCATCGAGAACGCGGGGATAAGCATGCTGTCAAGTACGCCGGCCTTGCCCTGGGCGAAGCCGTCGTAGTGGCTGGCGATAAGGCCCAGCTGCTCGTCCTTCACCCACTGCTCGAAGGCAACGACGTACTTCGCCATGTCCTGGATGGGCTCGTCGGATACGGAGGCGCCGCCCTCGATGTCGAAGGTGTCGATGATCTCGGCTGCCTTGGCATCGATTGCCGCCTGGTCGTCGATGTCGTCGGCGATGGCCCACATCTTCTCCCAGTCGAACTGCTTGGTGTACAGGCCCATGCGGTTGTACAGGTTGGTCTCGTCGATGTAGAGGTCCATCATGCCGGGGTAGGGGCGGCCGATCTGCGCGATGTTGGTGCGGCGCAGGCGACGGCGGACCTGAGCGGCGGTGCACCACTGTTCAAGCTGCTTGGCAACTTCCGGGTCGCCGCCCTCGACGACGCCGGTGACGACCGCGTGGCGCTTGCCGGCGCGGTTCAGGTCGGCCACAACCTCGCCGGGAGCGCCGCATGCGTACAGCTCGCCCAGCCAGGTGGGGATGTCGGTGTTGGCGTAGTCGGGCTGCGCCTTCTTCTGCACGTTCACGATAACCACGGGCACGTCCAGGTCGCGCACGACGGGCAGCACGTTGTAGCTGGTGGCGTAGGTGAGCATCTGCAGGATAACCAGGTCTACGTCGGCGGCGCGGAAGAGGTCGCCGGCATCCTGAGCCTGTTCCTTGGTGGTTACCATGCCGCCGTCCACAAGGTCGACCGTGGTGGGCAGGGTCTTCTTGAATTCGGCGTACTGGCCTTCGAACTCGGGAACGAGCTGCGGGAACTGCGGCAGGTATGCGCCGAGCGCGATGGAGAACACGCCGACTTTCGCTTTGGTTTCAACGAGCATGTTTGCCTCCTTGGGCAGGTCGG
>CAVHGQ010000112.1:0-5261 GCA_963635335.1 Candidatus Melainabacteria bacterium
GTTCCCGTTGGGGCTTGTGCTGCAACGGGGCATAATAAGAAGGTTCGAAACAGCGGCGCCCGGCGTCGCTCTTACAAGAAAGAAGGATCATGAACTACGTCACCCCGGTTGGTTTCCGCGACGTGATGAGCGACGAGGCTCTGGTGCGCGAAGACCTTACGGCGCGCGTCCGCGCATGCTTCGCGGCGAAGGGCTATCGTCCGGTGGAAACGCCCACCCTTGAAGTGCTCGATGTGATGGAAGCGGGCGGCCACGTGCCGGAAGCCCCCTTCAAGTTCTTCGATTCCCACGGCGACCTTCTGGCCATGCGTCCCGACGTAACCATGCAGATCGCCCGTATGTGCGCCACGCGCGGCATCGCTGCCGAAGAGCCGCTGCGCCTTCGCTACACCCAGCGCGTGTTCCGCGAGAAAACGGCCGAAGCCGCAGCTCGCGAGCTTACCCAGTGCGGTATCGAGTGCATCGGCGCCTCTGGCAAGGATGCCGACGTGGAACTGGTAAGCCTGTTCGCAGCCGCGCTTTCCGAATGCGGCTTGGAGGAGTTCACCATCGCCCTGGGTTCCGCTGGGGTTCTGCGCGACCTGCTGGCTGCCTCCAACGCATCCGACCAGTGGCAGGCTGCAGTGCTGCAGGCCTATCACACTTCCAACTTCGTGTACTTGGGCGAACTGGTCGCTGCCGCCGAGGCTGCTGCGGCCGGCACCGCCGATGCGGACGCCAAGAGCTTCAAGCTGGCCGACCCGGCGCTTGCCAACCCCGGCAACGTCATTCCCGCCATTGCCCGGGCCATCTTCTCGCTGTCCCGCCTGCGCGGCGGTAAGCAGGCGCTGTGCCAGGTTCGCTCGCTGCTTGAGCCGCTGGGCTGCGCCAAGGGCGTGGGCGAACTGGAGGAAGTGTACGATGCGCTGGTTGCCGCCGGCCTGGAGGGCAAGCTGCTCATCGACTTCTCGGTTATGAGCTCGTTCGACTACTACACCGGCCTGGTGTTCGAGGTGTACGCGCCCGGCTTGGGCTCGCCTCTGGGGAGCGGCGGCCGCTACGACAATCTGCTTGCCCAGTACGGCGCCGCCGAGGTTCCGGCTGCAGGCTTCGCCTTCTATCTGGAGCAGGTAATGGCAGCGCTGGAGGCTTCCAAGCAGAAGCGCCCGCTGCGCATCGCCGTTCCGAAGGGCTCGCTGAAAGACGATTCCATCGCCACGTTGCAGGCTGCCGGCCTGGACGTTTCCGGCCTGGCGGATGCCGGCCGCACGCTGATGCTGCGCAACGGCGATGTGGAGTACATGTTCGTGCGCCCCACCGATGCGCCGGTGTTCGTGGCGCTGGGCGCGGCCGACTGCGGCATCTGCGGTGAGGACTCGCTTATCGAGGCATCGCCTGAGGTGGTAGAGCTGGCCGACCTGAAGTTCGGCGGCTGCCGCTTCATCGTGGCTGAATCGGCTGGCACCACCGAAGCCGTGGAAAGCCGCTACCGCAAGCTGGGTTCCATCCGCGTGGCAACGAAGTACCCCAACATCACGCGTTCCTATTACGCGAAGATCGGCACCCCGGTGGAAATCGTGAAGCTCCACGGCAACATCGAGCTGGCGCCCATCACCGGCATGGCCGAGCGCATCGTGGACATCACCGCAACGGGCACCACCCTGCGCGAGAACAACCTGGTGGTAGTAGACGACGTTCTGGCTTCCACCGCACGCTTCTTCGCGAACCCGTGCTCGTACCGTACCAACCCGCGCGTGGGCGAATTGGCCGACGTGCTTTACTCGCAGGCTAAGGAGAACTAGCAGATGAGAAGGATCGAACTCGCACCCGGTCAGGTATTCGAAGACAAGATGCTCAATCGCATCGGGGCGTTCAACGCCGATGCCCTGGTTGCCGCAACCAAGATCGTGGAAGACGTGCGCACCCGCGGCGACGAGGCGCTGCGCGAGTACACCGCCAAGTTCGACGGCGTGGAAATGGAGCAGTTCCGCGTTTCGCAGGAAGCCATCGACGAGGCCCTGGCGAAAGTGGACCCGAAGGTTGCCGCCGCCATCCAGCACGCCGCCAAGCAGATCCGCGACTTCCACGAGCGTCAGAAGCAGCAGGGCTGGTTCACGCTGCGCGAAGACGGCGCTCTGGTGGGCGCCAAGATCGAGCCGCTGGATTCTGTGGGCATCTACGTGCCCGGCGGCCGCGCGCTGTACCCTTCGTCCGTGCTGATGAACGCCATTCCCGCAGCCGTTGCCGGCGTGAAGCGCATCGTGTGCGTGACCCCGCCCACCAAGGACGGCTCGCTTGATTCGGCCATCCTGGAAGCCTGCCGCGTTGCCGGCGTCACCGAGATCTACGCAGTGGGCGGCGCCCAGGCGGTCGGTGCGTTGGCTTACGGCACCGAAAGCATCAAACCGGTAGACAAGATCACCGGCCCGGGCAACGCCTTCGTTGCCGCGGCCAAGAAGCTGGTCTCCGGCGACGTGGGCATCGACATGGTGGCAGGCCCCTCCGAGGTGTGCGTGGTTGCCGACGAATCGGCCCTGCCCGAGCTGGTGGCCATCGACCTTATGGCGCAGGCCGAGCACGACCCGCTGGCCAGCTGCTACCTGGTAACCTTCAGCGCCGAGTACGCCGATGCGGTGGAAGCCGCCATCGCCAAGCACATGGAAGGCTCGTACCGCGCCGAGATCACCACGGCATCGTTGGACAACCGCGGCTTGGTGGTGGTGTGCCCCGACATGAACAGCGCCATCGAAACCGTGAACGTCATCGCGCCGGAGCACCTCGAGCTGCACCTTCCCGACGCCATCGACCTTATCGGCTCCATCCGCCACGCCGGTGCCATCTTCCTGGGCGAATGGACGCCCGAAGCGGTGGGTGACTACGTTGCCGGCCCGAACCACACGCTGCCCACCGGCGGCACCGCACGCTTCTCCAGCCCGCTTTCGGTGGACCAGTTCGTGAAGAAGTCCAGCGTGCTGCAGTACTCGCCGGCTGCCCTTATGGCCGATTCCGAGGCGGTTATCACCCTGGCCGACCACGAGGGCCTGTGGGCTCATGCCCAGAGCGTTCGCCTGCGCCGCCAGCTGGTGGAACAGGCCTTCGAGCAGCAGCAGGCCGCAGGCGTTGCCGAAGCGGGGGCGAACTAGCATGCACAGCGTACGCGCATCGCAGCCGAACCTGGCGGGCATCACCCCGTACGACCCGAAGTACCTGCCGGCCAAGCTCTATCTTTCCGCGAACGAGAACCCCAGCAACGTACCCGAAGAGGTGCAGTTGGAAATCCGCAAGGCGTTGAAGGGCTTTCCCTTCAACCGTTATCCCGATCCGCTGGCCAACGAGCTGCGTGACCTTATCGCCGAGGCGAACGGCCTTTCCCGTGAAAACGTGCTGTTGGGCAACGGCGGCGACGAGCTGCTGTTCAACCTGGCGCTTTGCTGGGGCGGTCCGGGGCGCAAGTTCCTGAACGTGCCGCCGACGTTTTCGGTGTACGAGGCCAACGCGCACCTTACGGGTACCGAGGTGGTGAACATCCCGCGCAAGGAGAACTTCGATATCGACGAGGAAGCCGTGCTTGCCCGCATGGCCGAAGGCGACATCGACTTCGCGGTTATCACCAGCCCGAACAATCCCACCGGCAAGATGGCCAGCGAGACGTTTTTGAAGAAGCTGCTGGATTCCTCCGACGCGCTTGTGATGGTTGACGAGGCGTACTTCGAGTTCAGCCGTTTCTCCATGCGCCCGTATTTGGACCAGTACGAGAACCTTATCATCCTGCGCACCTTCTCGAAGGCGTTCAGTCTGGCGGGCGTGCGCATGGGCTACGTGCTGGCGAACCCGAGCGTTATCCGCGAGTTCCTGAAGGTGCGCCAGCCCTATTCGGTGGATTCGGTTTCCCAGGTCATTGCCACGGCGGTGTTCAAGAACCGTTCGCTGTTCGTGCCGGGCATCAACCAGATCATCGAGCAGCGCGGCGTGCTCATCGAAGAGCTGAACAAGCTTCCGGGCGTTACCGCGTTCGACTCCGACTCGAACTACGTGCTGTTCCGCGTGGCCGGTGCCGACCAGGTATGGGAGCAGCTGTACGGCCGCGGCGTGCTGGTGCGCGATTTCTCGCATGCGCAGTACCTTACCGACTGCCTGCGCGTTACGGTGGGCACGCCCGAAGAGAACAAGGAATTCCTGGCCGCGTTGGCGCAGATCCTGGATGAACGGGGGTAGACCTGATGGCAGGTAACCGCAGCGCGAAGATCACGCGCACCACGAAAGAGACCGACATCTCCCTTTCGCTCGACATCGACGGCACGGGGAAGACCGATATCGAAACGGGTATCGCTTTCTTCGACCATATGCTGGATGCCTTCGGGCGCCATGGGCTGTTCGGCCTCTCGGTTAACGCGAAGGGCGACATCGAAGTGGATGCCCACCATACCGTGGAAGACGTGGGTATTGTGCTGGGCAAGGCGTTTGCCCAGGCCATGGGAGAAAAGCGCGGCATAAACCGCTTTGCCTCGCAGTGTCTTCCCATGGACGAGACGCTGGTACTTGCCGCGGTGGACATCTCGGGCCGTGGCCAGCTGCACTGGGACGTGGACGTTCCGCTGTGCCTGCTGGGGCAGTTCGATACCTCGCTTGCCAAGGAGTTCTTCATCGCGTTCGCCACGAACGCGGGCGTTACCCTGCACGTGCGCATGTTCGCGGGCGAAAACGCCCACCACATCGTGGAAGCCTGCTTCAAGGCGGTGGGCCGCGCCATGTGCCAGGCGCTGGAAGTGAACCCGCGCATCGCCGGCGAACTTCCCTCCACCAAGGGCATGCTGTAAGAAGGGTGCCGGCCTGCCTGTCCGCCTTGTTGACGGCGGGGCGGGCTGCGGTGGCGAGCTGGCGTTGGGTTGGGCGGTCTGAGCTGGCTGGCGCGGATGTGCCGGGCTGGCCGGCCGCTTCAAGCTGGCGCGCTTCCGCTTGCGGCAAGGCCGCGGCGGCAACCTCTGATTGCCAGTTCCGGCGCCCTGCCATCGCACAACGTGGACGAAACATTGCCGCGCTAGAGTGGGCAAGGAACCGAACCCGACCGAAAGGTTGTTTGATAGATGATCGCAGTCGTTGATTACTGCAAGGGAAACCTAAAAAGCGTGGAGCGCGGGCTTCGGGCTGTGGGCGGCGATGCCCACATCACCGATGATCCGCAGGTCATAGCTGCGGCCGATGCCGTGGTGCTGCCTGGTGTGGGCGCATTCGCCGATGCTTCCGCCACCATGCTGCAGTCCGGCCAGATGGAGGCTGTGCGC
>CAVHGQ010000113.1:0-5253 GCA_963635335.1 Candidatus Melainabacteria bacterium
CCGAAGCTCTGGCCGGCGGAGCCTTCGCAGTCGATGGTCACCGAGCCGTCGGGCAGGCCCTCGGGATGCGCCTTGGTAACGGCAGCGCCCAGGATGGTGCCCACGCAGCGGTTCACGTTGGCGATATCGGCGCGGAAGCGCACGGGCTGCATATGCTCGCGGGCCTCTTCGGTCATGGGCAGGAACAGCGTGGAGTCAAGCGACTTGTCCAGCTCGACGTCGTACTTCATCTCGGGCAGGAAGTGGCGGCCGGCTGCGCCGGGGATATGGGCGCCGAACTCGCACTCGCCGTTGGCGAGCACCGGCGAAAGGTCGAGCAGGTTGGCCTTCCAGTTGCCGGGGACCTCTACTTGGTGCAGGCACTCGGGATGGCCCACCATCTCGTCTACCGTGCGGAAGCCGAGGGATGCCATGATCTCGCGCATCTGCTCGGCAACGAACAGCATGTAGTTCACCACGTGCTCGGGCTTGCCGCGGAAGCACTTGCGCAGGCGGCAGTTCTGCGTTGCGATGCCGGCCGGGCAGGTGTCCTGCTGGCAGTCGCGCTGCATTAAGCAGCCCATGGCGATAAGCGGCATGGTTGCGAAACCGAACTCCTCGGCACCGAGCAGGCAGGCAACGGCAACGTCCTTGCCATCCATGAGCTTGCCGTCGGCCTCCAGCACCACGCGGGAGCGCAGGCCGTTCTGCAGCAGCGTCTGTTGAGCCTCGGCAATACCCAGCTCAAGCGGCAGACCCGCATGCCAGATGGAATCGCGCGGGGCAGCACCAGAGCCGCCGTTGTGGCCGGAGATCAAGATCTTGTCGGCAGCGCCCTTGGCAACGCCGGTGGCGATGGTGCCGACGCCGGCCTCGGACACCAGCTTCACGGAAACACGCGCATTGGGATTGGCGTTCTTCAGGTCGAAGATGAGCTCTGCCAGGTCCTCGATGGAGTAGATGTCGTGGTGCGGCGGAGGCGAGATAAGGCCGATGCCCGGGGTGGACTGACGCACCTCTGCGATCCAGGGGTACACCTTCTTGCCGGGCAGGTGGCCGCCTTCGCCGGGCTTCGCGCCCTGCGCCATCTTGATCTGGATCTCGATGGCCGAAGATAGGTAGCGGCTGGTAACGCCGAAGCGACCGGAAGCGATCTGCTTGATGGCGCTGTTCAGCGAGTCACCGTTGGGAAGCGGGGTCTCGCGGCGCGGATCCTCGCCGCCCTCGCCGGAGTTGGAGCGGCCGCCCAGGCGGTTCATGGCAATGGCCATGCACTTGTGGGCTTCCTCGGAAATGGAGCCGTAGCTCATGGCGCCGGTGTTGAAGCGCTTGGCAATCTCGGATGCCGGTTCAACTTCCTCAAGCGGCACAGGCGTGCGGTCGGTCACGAAGTCGATCAGATCGCGCAGGCGGATGGCGCGGCCTTCCTGATGCAGGTGGTCGCTGTACTCCTTGAACATCTCGTAGTTGCCCTCGCGGCAGGCGTGCTGCAGCAGGTAGATGGTCTGCGGGTCGATAAGGTGCTCTTCGCCGCCCTGCGGACGCCACTTGGTAAGGCCCAAGGAAGGCAGCTGCTCGGGGCTGGGCGAATCAAGGATAGCCACCGCGTCGTCGTAGCACTGGTTTTCCTCACGCTGGATATCGGCAACGCCCAGGCCGCCCACGCGCGAAACCGTGCCGGCGAAGTACTTGTCCACGAATTCCTGCTTCAGGCCAACCGCCTCGAAGATCTGGGCGGAATGGTAGCTCTGCACCGTGGAGATGCCCATCTTCGACATAACGGAAGTGATACCTGCGGTAACCGCCTTGTTGTAGTTGGCGATGCCTTCCTCGGCAGAAAGGGCGATGGCACCCTTTTCGGCCAGGTCGGCGATGCACTCGTGGGCCATGTACGGGTAGATGCCCGAAGCGGAGTAGCCCACCAGCGCGGCGAAGTCGTGAGCAGAAATGGCGTCGCCGGTTTCCACCACGAAGTCGGCGAAGGTACGGACGCCCACGCGGATAAGGTGGTTATGCACGGAAGATACCGCCAAAAGCGAGGGAATGGGCACCTCGCCTTCGCCTGCGCGGTCGGAGAGCACGATGATGCTGGCACCGCTGCGAACGGCCTTTTCCACCGATTCGGCAAGCTCGGTCAGGGCAGCCTCGAGCGCGCCCTCGCCGGCATCGCGGCGATAGGTTGCGCTGAAGCGCTGGGCCTTGAAGCCCACGCGGTCCACCGCGCAGATGCGGTCGAACTGCTCTTTGTTCAGCATGGGGCCGTCCAGGCGGATGAGCTGGCATGCCGTGCGAGAATCTTCCAGCAGGTTACCGTGGTTGCCGATGTAGATAACGCTCGAGGTAACCAGGCTCTCACGCAATGCGTCGATAGGCGGGTTGGTTACCTGGGCGAACAGCTGATAGAAGTAGTCGAAGAAGGAACGGTTCTTCTTGGACAGGCAGGCAAGCGATGCGTCGATGCCCATGGATGCCAGCGGCACGCCGCCCTTTTCGGCCATGGCGCGGATCACTTCGTCCACGTCGTCCCAGTGGTAGCCCAGCTTCGCCATGCGCACCGCAAAGGGCACGTCGGCATCGGCGGCAGGCTCGGTAGCCTTCGGAGCCTCGAGGTCGGAAACCTCGATCTTCTCTTCCTTGATCCAGTCGCCGTAGGGCTTTTCCTTGGCGTAGCGGGCGCGAACCTCGTCGTTCCAGATGATGCGGTCGGCGGAGGTGTCGATCTCCAGCATCTCGCCAGGGCCCAGGCAGCCGGCGGAAAGGATGTTCTTCGGCTCGATCTCGATGGTGCCCACCTCGGAGGAGAGCAGGAAGCGATCGTCGCGCGTTACGTAGTAACGGGCGGGACGCAGGCCGTTGCGGTCGAGCGCAGCGCCGAAGGTAGTGCCGTCGGTGTATGCGATGGCGGCAGGGCCGTCCCATGGCTCCATCAGCATGGACTGGTACTCGTCGTAGGCGCGGCGGCGCGGCGGCAGGTTGTCGTTGTGGTCCCACGGCTCGGGGAGCAGCATGGAAACCGCGCGCGTCATGTCGCGGCCGTTCATCACCAGGAACTCCAGCACGTTGTCGAGCACGGCGGAGTCGGAGCCTTCTTTGTTGATGATGGGCAGGACCTGCTTCAGGTCTTCGCCCAGAACCGGCGAGTACAGGTTGGGTTCGCGGGCGCGGATCCAGTTCACGTTGCCCTTCAGCGTGTTGATCTCGCCGTTATGGATGATGTAGCGGTTCGGATGCGCGCGCTCCCACGAAGGAGTGGTGTTCGTGGAGTAGCGGGAGTGCACCAGCGCGATGGCCGTCTTCACCGCGGCATCGGAAAGGTCGATGTAGAAGCGGCGCATCTGCGTGGCAACCAGCATGCCCTTGTACACGATGGTGCGGGCGCTGAACGAGCACACGTAGAAGATGTGGCCATCGAGCGCATGCTCGGCGTCGGCGGCCTTTTCCACCATGCGGCGGCACACGTACAGGCGACGCTCAAATGCATCGCCGCGCTCAACGTTTTCGGGGCGGCCGACGAAAGCCTGCAGGATGGTGGGCATGCAGGCGCGCGCCGTGGAGCCCAGGTCGTGGGCATCGATGGGCACCTCGCGCCAGAACAGCAGGGGCAGGCCGGCCTTCGCGCAGCCTTCCTCGAAGATGCGCTTGGAAACCTCTACGCCTCGCTCGTTCTGGGGGAAGAAGAGCATGGCCACGCCATAATCGCCCTCGTCAGGCAGAAGATGGCCGCATTTCTGCGCTTCCTTGCGGAAGAAATGATGGGGGACCTGGAACAGGATACCGGCACCGTCGCCCGTGTTGTGCTCCAAGCCCTTACCGCCGCGATGCTCCAGATTCACAAGGACCGACAGGGCATCGTCGACCATCTGGTGCGAGCGGACGCCCTTCAAATGGGCCAGCGCGCCAATGCCGCACGCGTCATGCTCGAACTCAGGACGATACAACCCGCTTTGCGCGGGCACCTTCCGTGATTGCATTCTGAACCTCTCACTTTCACTATCTAAAAAAGCCACCGGGCGCTTGTCCTCATCCGCTCGGCGCCTTTCATGAACCGCTTGTCGCGCACGAAATCTGCACGATGGGCTAGTTCGCTAGCAATACACGGTAACCCCTTTTCCGTGAAGTCCAGGGGGCTGTTGCGAAACGTAACAAAGGCGAAACAGGAAGCTGCTATGTGGACACGTTCGCGGAGGGAAGGTGGAGGAATGGGGCTGCGGGCGGGCGCAGCGGTGGGCGCAACGAGACCCCGAGCTTCGCTCAGCCGCTTGCGGGCGAAGGGGGCGGGCGTAATTGCGTCGCAGGGGTCGCAACTTCAACGGCACCCAGCCCGGCGGCGTGGCGAGCCTACGGTTGCGAGCGAGCGCCCCTACCCTTTCGCGGGAAGGTAGGCCTTTTCGTACAGAGGGGCAGCCCATCCGGAGACAACCTGGCAGATGGCGCCGATGGCGAACATGGATATCACCGTGCCAATGCCCACGCCGAACAGGTGGCCGCACAGCAGCCAGGCCATGGCGCAGGCCAGGGCGAAGCGGAACACGTCGTTTATGATCTTCGCCTTGCCGAACGGCAGGCCCGTGAGCCTCATCAACGCCTGCGTGCACCCGTCGGCCGGATTCAGCACGAAGTCCATGGCCACCATGGCGCTCACGCCGATGGCTATGGCGATGATGCCGATGGCGAACATGATGCAGCTGACCAGCAGGTTCGGGTCGTGGCAGAACCAGAAGACATCAAGGGCCAGCACCGCATCCAACAGGTCGATAAGGGAGCCGAACACCAGCGCGAAGGGCAGCTGCAGCAGCACTTTGGCCGAGATTTTCCGGAACACGATTATCTGGATGATGATGTCGATCGTGTACAGGCACATGCACGACTGCCCCAAGGTAAGCAGATGCGTGCCCTCGCTGAACACCAGCGGCACTGCCTGGAACGCCGGCGCTCCGAAGTTGCTGCGCGCGCTAAGCACCACCCCGATGCCACAGATGAGCACGCCACATAGATAGACAAAGATGCGCAAAGGCATAGAGCGGGTTTGGGGTCGGCGGAAGCTCGAGGGGGATTCGCCAGACGACGGCAGCGCATCGGCTTGGGCGCAAGCGGGTTCGGTCGATGCAGCGACGCCACTGGGCTTGGCCGACGAAGCGGTGGTATGGGACGCGGCCGACCCTGCGCCTGTGCCAGATTCAGCTGACGCACGGCATGCTTGCCCGGCCCCTTTTGCTTTCGGCTTCGTTTCCATAAGCGCCCTCCCCCGGCTTTCCCCAAGCCCCATTCTGCCAA
>CAVHGQ010000114.1:0-2023 GCA_963635335.1 Candidatus Melainabacteria bacterium
CAACGCTGGTGAGCAAGGAGGACTGGAACCAACCGCGATGCTGGTCGGAGCCTTCCAGGTACACATCGGCCGGGCGGCGCAGGTAATCGCGCGCCTCGCACACGGAGGTGTGGCTTACGCCGGATTCCCACCAAACGTCCAACACGTCCTTGTCGGACTGCAGGTGGCCAACGCCCGCACCGCACTTCGGGCAGCAGGTGTCGGCCGGCAGGAAATCGGCCGGGGTCTTCTGGTACCATGCATCGGCGCCTTCGGTCTTGAAAAGCTCGATAACCGCGTCGAAGGTTTCAGCGGTTGCCACGGTTTCGCCGCAGGAATCGCAGGTGAACACCGGGATCGGCACACCCCAGAAACGCTGGCGGGAGATGCACCAGTCGGGACGGTCGGCCACCATGGCGCCAATACGATTGGAAGCCCAGGCGGGGAACCAGTTCACCTGATCCTTGATGGCCTTTGAAGCCTTTTCACGGATGCCGGTCTTGTCCATGGAAACGAACCACTGGGTGGTTGCACGGAAGATGACGGGCTCGTGGCAGCGCCAGCAGTGAGGATAGCTGTGGTCGATGTCCTCGTGCAGGATGAGCATGCCGCGCTCGTCGAGCCACTTGATGATCTGGGGGTTGGCCTCGTTCACATCCATGCCGCCCCAAGGGCCGCCGTAGCCGAACGTGTCGCCAACATAGAACTTGCCGTCGTCATCGACCGGCATGATAACCGGGATGTCGAACTTCATGCCGGCGTTGTAGTCGTCGACGCCATGGCCGGGAGCACCATGAACGATGCCGGTGCCATCTTCCAGGGTTACGTAGTCGGCGTAGATGAACTTACCCAGCTCGCCCTGGTCGCCGAAGATGGGCTGCTTGTACTCGTTGCCGGCAAGATCGGTACCGGACATTGCCCACTCAGAGCCATCGGCGCCCAGTGCCAGCTCGTTGGTCCAGCCGAAGCGCTCGCAGCACTTCTCCACCAAATCGCGTGCCACGATGGTAGCGCGGCCTTCAACCACAACGGCCACGTATTCCGCGGCGGGGTGCAGGATAACGCAGGCGTCGGCGGGAAGCGTCCAGGGCGTGGTGGTCCAGATGGCCACATCCAGCTTACCCTCGTAAGCCTCGAGCCCAGCGGGGACGGTGGTCATTTCGAAGCGCACGAAGATAGCAGGGCTTACCTCGTTGCTGTACTCGATCTCGGCTTCGGCCAAAGCGGTATGGCAATGGCTGCACCAGTGAATGGGCTTGCGTCCGCGATACACGCTGCCGTCGAGGTAGAGCTTCTTGAAGATCTCGATGTTGCCGGCCTCGTATTCGGGCAGATAGGTGAGGTACGGGTTGTCCCACTCGCCGCGCACGCCCAGGCGCTTGAAGCCCTCGCGCTGGCCATCGAGCTGCTTGGTTGCGTATTCGCGGCAGATCTTGCGGAAGGTGGCGGTGTCGATCTTCGCCATCTTCTCTTCGCCGAGCTGCTCTTCCACCTTGTTCTCGATGGGAAGGCCGTGGCAGTCCCAACCGGGAACGTACGGAGCGTAGTAGCCGCGCATGGACTTGTACTTCACGATGAAGTCTTTGAGGATCTTGTTGAAGGCATGGCCGATATGGATGGGGCCGTTAGCGTAGGGCGGGCCGTCATGCAGGATGAAGGGCTCGTTGTCCTTGTTCTTTTCCAGCACCTTCGCGTAAATGTCGATGTCGTTCCAATACTGAAGGCGCTTGGGTTCGTTCTCGGGCAAATTCGCGCGCATCGCGAAGTCGGTGCGCGGCAGATTCATGGTTTGCTTGTAGCTGTTGGCCACGGTGCGACCTTTCTTCATCCTTGTTTGCAGGGTAACCAGTAGATTATAGCCGAACAGGGCGAAGAAGCGGCGGGCGGCTTGCAGCTATTGCGGCTCCTCTTGGAACCTGGTGGCGCCGCCTTCCTTGCTCACGGTGGCCTTCACGCGCTGGGTCTGGGTGCCGGTTCCGTTCAGCACGCCGCGCTCGATGGAGCAGTCCTCGAAGTCGCGCCCGCGCGAGAGGATGATGTAGCT
>CAVHGQ010000114.1:2290-5248 GCA_963635335.1 Candidatus Melainabacteria bacterium
ATCGCACGCCTTCTTCACCACGGGCGCATGGGGAATGCACTGCAGGATGCGCCGCGCGAACACCTTCGCCTCGTGGCTGGGCTGCGTGTAGAGCGAAGGCTGCAGGTACATGGGATGTGCCACTTCGGTGTCGGTAGCCTCCTGGTCCACCATAACCAGCCCATAGCTCACGAACGAGAACGAATCGTGCGCCTCGGGGATGCTGCCCACATGAAGGCGGTTGCCGAACCCGTCGGAAAGCTCGCGCAGGTGAGTGCCGGGCGTAATAATGAGTTGGGAATCCAGGATCTTCTGGAACGGGGTGGAACGCGGAGCACAGCGTAACACGAAGTTGTGCGCCGTTACCGGTTCCGAAAACTCCAGGTGCGTCTCGAACGAGTAACTTAGAATCCTCATCGCAACCGGCCCCTAGAAGATCTTCTCTACCAGTTCGAGCATCTTCGAAAGCTGCTCTGGCGTGGCGTTTTGCGGGAAGTCGTCATCGTAGATGAGCACGATAAGATCCTTGAAGGTGGCGCGGTCGTAGGCAATGCCCATACGGTCGATGCGGCTTGCTAGCTTATGCGCTTCCTTTTCCAGTCGGTTCAGCTTGTAGCCCAGGCGCAGGAACAGATCCATACGCTCGATGCTAAAGCCGCACTTGATGATGTTGCGGGCAACATCATCCACCACGTAATCGTCCGAACAGCCCTTGAAGGCCATGATGTCGTCGATGATCAGCGCGCAATCCAGCATGGGCGCATCGCTTTCGGCCGCATGGGTCAAGCTGTTCACAGCCATCTGCACATACGCAATGGTTTCGGTACCGATAACATCGCGAAGCACCACCGCATTGTCATACGCCGCCTCAAGCGAGCGCTTGATGCTGGAAGGGCAATCTTCGCCGAACAGACAGCGGTTGAACAGGGAAACCGTATCGCCGTTGGAGGGGTCGAACCCCAGCGAGCTCAGCTGATCCTTCCACGAGTCATCGGTGGAGTCGATGGCCTTGTCGTAGGTGGACATGATGAAGGTAAGGGTAGTGTGCGAGCGCTCTATATAGCGCCCAAGCCAAAACAGATGGTCGATCTTGTCAAGCGAAAGCGATCCCATGGCGGGTTCCTCCTAGAGAACGTGAGGGAGCAGGTGGCTAAAGCGGTTCTGCGAAAATGACACTGTGGTGTAATTGCGCGGTGACCTAATTACGATGCCGTGTCGCAACTATCGCTGCTTTCGGCCACAGCTGGCTCCTCCGACACATCGCTGGCCGCACGGATGGCCGCAGCCTCCTCGTCGGATCCGGCGATATCGGCGCCCAACACCCAAGTGTCTTTGAAGCCACCGCCCTGTGAAGAGTTCACCACAGCAGAACCGGCGATGCGCGAATAGCGAGTAAGACCGCTAGGCCACACCTTCGTGGTGCCGTTGGAGAGCACGAATGCGCGCAGGTCGGCCTTGCGCGGCACCTCTTCCCCATCGATGTACGTTGGCAAGCACAGGAAATCGATGACTTCTTGCGCGATGAACCGGCGCGGCTCCTGCTTGATCTTTTCCAGCAGAGCGGAAAGCTCTTCTTCGGGAAGCTCGCTTCCGAATACCACGCCATAACCGCCCGCTTCGGCAACATCCTTAATCACCAGTTCGCGAGCATGCTCCAACACGTAAGCCATATCTTCAGGATAGTAAGGCAGGTAAGTGGGAGCGTTGTGCAGGATGGGCTCTTCGCCCAGGTAGTACTCAATCATCTTGGGCACGAAGTAGTAGATGCCCTTATCGTCCGCCGCGCCGTTGCCAGGGGCGTTGATTATGGCAACGTTGCCCGCACGGTATGCGCTCATCAGGTTCGGAACACCGATAAGGCTGTCGGGCACGAAGCAGAGCGGATCCAGGTACTCGTCAGACGTGCGGCGATACACCGCGCCCACGCGCTTGTTCTCGTTGGCATCGCGGTAGAACAGTTGGAGGTCCTGAACGAACAGCTCGCCCGGTTCAGCCAGCACCGCGCCAGCCTTTTCGGCCAGGTACGAGTGCTCGAAATAGGCGGCGTTGTAGCGGCCAGGAGTTAGAACAACATTTATGCCACCGCAGTTTACGTAATCCATGGTCTCGCGCAGAAGGTCGCCATAGTTGCGGTTATCTTGGATGGAAAGCGTGCGGAACGTTTCAGCATCGCACCTACGACACAGCTGGCGCGCAATGAGCGGATACGAGGCGCCGGAAGGAATGCGCAGGTTATCCTCAAGAACGTACCAGATACCATCGTCGCCTTCTACCAGGTCGATGCCCGAGATATGGGAGTAAATACCCTGTGGTGGCGTAATTCCCTCGCATTGTGGAAGGTAACCTGAAGAGGCGAATGCGAAGGTTTCCGGAACTACTCCGTCTTTGATGATGCGCTTTTCGCCGTACAAGTCACGCAAGTAGGCATTCAGCGCATCCACACGCTGGATAAGGCCATGTTCCAGGTAGTCCCATTGGGAAGCAGTGATGATGCGCGGAATGGCATCGAAGGGAAACAGACGCTCTTTGAACTGCCCCTGTTTATAAAGCCCGAACTTAACGCCGTAGCGCGCAAGCTGGGAGTTGATCTTGGGAGTTTGCTCAACCAACTTCGAATACATCCGTAACCTCCTGCATTTAGCTTCATCAACGAGGTTAAAAGCACGAAGTTACATGGGCATGTCATCAATGTTAACGAAGCGCAACAACGGGATGAACCGATGTTAACAATCATGAATTCGGCTCATGGGAAACAGGGCAGAATTCATGATTGCAGCCAGAGCGGCGGGCTACAATGAAAACAAGGTTTGATTGATGGGGATCGATGAACCAAGGGGGACTTGCCATGGCGAGCGGAAAGACTCAGAGCGCGGCGAAGCTCTACACGCGCGTGAGCATCGATGAGTGCCTCTACACCGACAACTTCCACTGCGGCAGCGAATGCGTTGGCTGCGGTCATTGCGCGAGCATCTGCCCCGC
>CAVHGQ010000115.1:0-2907 GCA_963635335.1 Candidatus Melainabacteria bacterium
ACGCAAGAAAACGCCTGGGGCCGCCTTGCGAGGCGCGCACCCAGGCGCTCTTCGAATACACAAAGGATACCACGCGCCCCCGAAAGGCCGCTCCGCCCAGCCAACACCCGGGCTTTCCCTCTATCGGATTCTTGTATAGCTGGTTATCTTGCCGAAGTAGGGACAGACCCCTTTAGCACGCGATAGTGGTCACGCCCACCCAGCTTTTCCCGGCGTTGCGTCTGCAACGGCCGAGTAGCGACGTGGGTTGGGCATTGCCGCTCGGGGTTCTCTGAACACTCTTCCTGTCCGATTCGCGAAGCGAATCTCCTTCAAATGCATGAAGCAGTGCAGCGCATGCAGAGCGGCTCGCGAAGCGGGACGCTCAAACAGCGGAACGGGAATCCCCGAGGGGCAATGCCCCGACCCGCGGCGCGGACGAATTCAGAAAAGTCAAAACAAAGAGACCCTGGGGAACCCAGAGCCTCTTCAGTGCGTTATGGAGGCGACGCCCGGATTCGAACCGGGGGTAAAGGCTTTGCAGGCCTCTGCCTTACCACTTGGCCACGTCGCCGATCTAAAAAAGCCGGCCAGACGATTTCATCCGACCGGCTTTTATGATCAAATGGAGCGGACGACGGGATTCGAACCCGCGACCCCAACCTTGGCAAGGTTATGCTCTACCAGCTGAGCCACGTCCGCGCGCAAGAAAGTATTATACGCAATGGAGCGATGCGCGCAAGCCCCTTTTTTGAACTTTTCTGCGCTACCATGAGCCACACGAAACGCTCAGCCTTCAGCCAGCGCTAAGCGGCCTCGTTCGACCTGGGCACCCAAACGGCTCCGCGAATCGACCGCCAGGCAAAGCCGTGCCGACGAACCCTCTAACGAAAGCGAAGAACACCATGGGCACTATCTTGGAAGACCTGCTTGCCTTCACCCCGCAAAACGAAGAAGAGGCCGCAGACCGGCAGCTCATGATAGATGCTGCGCGCAAACCCGAATCCTACGGGCGGGAATGGCCGGCGCACTTCACCGTTTCGGCTTGGGTGGTGAACCCCCAGCACACCGCAACGCTGATGGTGTACCACAACGTGTACAACTCCTGGTCGTGGATCGGCGGGCATGCCGACGGCGAAACCGACCTGGCAAGCGTGGCCGCGCGCGAGCTTCGCGAGGAAACCGGCATCGAGCAGGCGCGCCTTGCGATGGACGGGCTGCTCTCGTGCGAGATCCTTACCGTAGACGGGCACCAGAAGCGCGGGGCGTACGTTCCCTCGCATCTGCACTTGAACGCAACGTACCTGTTCGAGGCCAGCGAGCACCAGGCCACCCGCATCGCGCCCGACGAGAACTCGGGCGTGAAGTGGATGGCGTTCGAGGAAGCCCTTAGCGCCTCCACCGAACCCTGGATGGTAGAGCACGTGTACCGCAAGCTGGTTGCGCGCAGCCGCTAGGAGCTAAAACCCGCGTCACAGCCCCTGCCCGCTACCGCGCAAGCAGCAGGCCGAACCGAACAGCGTGTCGGCCAGCCAAGCCTGCGCCTGCGCAGCAGCGAAGCCTTTACGAAAGCGATGTGTGCTCGGGCACTACCGCGAACACCACCAAGTCTTCTTCCCCATCGTTCACGACGGAATGGTAGGCGCCGGCTGGGCAGTAATGGCAGGTGCCCGGCGCCAGGGGCTCTTCGCCGCCTTCGACCACCACCTTGCCCGTGCCGGAAAGCACGTAGACGATCTCGGAGTTCTTGGCATGCTGATGCCAGCCGATGGAGGAATGGGGATGCACGGTGGCGCGCATGATGCGGTTATTGGCATCGACGTGGGCTGCCGCCGCAACCGAGCCCTCGCCTCCCTTGAAGTTGGGGTTCTCCTGTTCCTCGAGCGCATTGAAGTCGATGATCACGGCCGGTTCCTTCCCTAAGATTTACGATATGCCCATGATAGACGCAGCAAACGCGCGGTGCCACACGCCCGTGTCGGGCAAAACGGCGATTCGCACCGCAATGCAGCGCGCACGGGGATAGAATCTAGCACCTAAGGCAACAAGCAGAATGGGAAGGAGCGGCGCCGATGCGCAAACCGGGCAACGACACCACCGCCATCCTGCAGATATTCGTTGCCGGCGTGCTTTGGGGGCTGGTTGGCCCCTTGGTGAAGCTGATGGAGTTGAACGGATCTACCGCGGCAACCACCAGCTTCATACGCATGGGGTTCGCCCTTCTTATCATGGCCGCCATCACGATAGCGAAGTACGGCGTGCGCTCGTTCAAGGTGGACGCGAAAACGCTGATAGCCTGCGCGGTGCTGGGCGCCGTTTCCAACGGCCTGTACAACATCGTCTACACCATGGCCATCGCGAACGCCGGCATCGCGGTAAGCGCCGTGCTGCTGAACACCGCGCCCATCTTCACCACCATCGCATCGGTGCTGCTGTTCCGCGAGGGAGTGAGCCTGCTGAAGGTGCTGGCGCTGGCGGTGAACATCGTGGGCGCCTCGCTTGCCGCCACCGGCGGGCAGTTCGACCTGGCAAGCGTTTCGCTTCTGGGCATAGCCTGCGGAGTTGCCTCGGGGTTCACCTACGGCATGGCAGCGGTGATCAGCCGAATGGCGGGCGGCGGCACGAACTCGTACGTCATCAGCACCTACAGCTTCCTGTTCGCCTTCATCACCATCGGGGCGCTGTTCTGCCCCTGGCAAAATGCCCAGGCCTTCAATGCGCCGGTTCTGGGATACGGGTTCCTGCTGGCGTTGGTTCCCACCTCGCTGGCCTACCTGCTGTACTACAAGGGCGTGCTGAAGATGGCCGAAACCAGCAAAGTGCCCGTTATCGCCTCGGTGGAGATGGTGGCAACGGCCGCCATAAGCGTTGCGTTCTTCGGGGAGACGCTGAGCCCTGCCGCCCTTCTGGGCATCGTGCTGGTGATAG
>CAVHGQ010000115.1:3179-5177 GCA_963635335.1 Candidatus Melainabacteria bacterium
ACCCGGTAACCACCCAGGTAACCGGGTAGATGAGCATCAGGTTGTCGAACGAGGCGATAAGCGGGTACAAGGTGAACACGTAGACGATTCGCAGCAGGCACGAGCCGATGATCACCACAACCGTGGGCAGCACCGACCAGCCCATGCCGCGCATGCCGCTTGCCGTTATCTCGTACGAGCAGGGCATGAACTCCAGCAGCTCAACGTGCCACAACCTGCTGTAACCGTAGGTAAGCGCGCCGGCTTCGGTGGTGAATATGGCCAGGCCCCAATCGCCGCCCAAGGTGAACAGCAGGCTCAGGGCAAGCGTGGAAACGAAGGCGGCGGCCATGCAGAAACGCATCACCTTGTCGCAGCGCTCAAGGTTGCGCGCCGCGTAGTTCTGGCCGATGAAGGTAACGGCGGCCTGGCTGAAGGCGTTCACGAAGAAATAGGTGTAGAACTCGAAGTTCATGGCAGCCGAAGAGCCGGCGGTGGCATCGGAACCGAACACGTTGATCTCGCCCTGGATGACGATGTTGGAAAGGGCGAACACCGCACCTTGAAGCGCGGCGGGGAAGCCGATGTGCACCATGGTCTTCAGGTCGGCGCCGACGACGCGCGCGCCGCGCAGGACCAGGCGGTAGCTCTCTTCTTCGGTGAGCAGGAACACCACGATGATGGCGGCGCACACGGCATCGGCCACCACCGTGCCCGCGGCGATGCCGAACACGCCCATGTCCAGTACGGCCACGGCCGCATAATCGAACACGATGTTCAGAAGCGCCGCAACGGCCAGGGCGTACAAGGGGCGGCGCGTGTCGCCTTTCGCGCGCAGAACGGCGCTGCCGAAGTTGTACACCACCAAAAACACGATGCCCACGAAGTACACGTGCAGGTATTGGGTGGCGTCGTCCCAGGCCTCGGCAGGCATGTGCACGCTGGTAAGGATGAAATCGGTGGAGGCAACGCCGGCAACCGCAAGAACCACCGAGCACACAACGGCGGCGATGGCGGTGGTCTGCACCGCGCCCCGGATCTTGGCGATGTCGTCGTGACCGATATGCACCGCGATAACCACGTTCACGCCCACGGAAAGTCCCACGAACAGCGCCACGAACAGGCTGATGATGGGCGCCACGCCGCCAACCGCGGCAAGCGCGCTGCTGCCCAGCCACTGGCCTGCGAACATGGCATCGGTGGAATTCAGCAGCTGCTGCAGGATGCTGGTTATGGCAAGCGGGATGGAGAACAGGATGATCTTGCCGGCCAAGGGGCCATGCAGCATGTCGATGCTGTTCGATTTCTTGGCACGTGCCGCAGCCACTTGAAACGCCCCCTTACCCTGCTTCCGAACGCAAGCATACTACTCTCGGAGCGCTATATAAGCAACGCTGTGTTGCTTATATACGAGGTTCACACCTTGGGCGCCGCTGGGCTTCCAGCACGCCACCGGGCAAGGGCTTCGCAGGCGCCGTTACGCTTCCATCACGGAAGCCAGCAGGAGCTTGGTGTAGTCGGATTCGGGGCGCCTCAGCACCTGACCAACGCCGCCCTGTTCTTCCACCGCGCCATCGCGCAGGACCACCACGCGCTGGCACAGCTGCGCCACCAGGGCGATGTCGTGGCAGATGAAGAGCACCGCCATGTTGCGCTCTTTTGCCAGGGAGCGGATAAGCTCGACGATCTGCTTTTGGGTGGTGGCATCGAGAGCGCTGGTGGCCTCGTCGCACACCAGGAGCTTCGGACGGGTGGAAAGCGCGCGCACCAGGGCGGCGCGCTGCAGCTGGCCGCCGCTTACCTGGCCGGGATAGCGCTGGGCGATGGCAGAGTCCAGCCCGCAGCGTTCCATGAGCCGAGCAACCTGGGTGCGGGCCTCGTCCTTACCCACCCCGGCGTTCACCAGGCCTTCCGCCATGCTGAAGCCCAAGCGCTTGCGCGGGTCGAACGAGTCGGCAGGGTTCTGGAACACCGCCTGCATGCCTTGGTACACACGCCGCAGCTGCTTGCCCTTCAAGC
>CAVHGQ010000116.1:0-5157 GCA_963635335.1 Candidatus Melainabacteria bacterium
AGCTCGACGCCCAGCATGGAGCCGGAGAGTATGTAGTCGTACTCGGTTCGCTCCAGCAGGAACTTGATGGCCGTGACGGCCTCTTTGCATTCCTGTATCTCGTCGATGAAGAAAACCGTTTTGCCCGGGACGATGGGCTCGGTGGCATACGCCGTAAGGCGCAGGAACAGCTCTGCGGAGTTTGCGGCTGTCTCCAGCGCTGCGCAGGCGTCCGTGTTCTCAAAGAGGTTGAGCTCAACGACGTGCTCCCAGTGTTGTGCGGCGAACTTGCGTGCCAGGTATGTCTTGCCCACCTGTCTGGCGCCGGTGATGAGTAGGGCATGGTTGCCTTTGGTACGGAACCATTCCTCCAGCTTGTCCATGGCTTTTCTTTTCAGCATTGCAACTCCAAGCCTTCCACCTGCGATTTGTCAATTTGCTAAGGACATTTTAGTCCTGTTTTGTCAATCTGCTAAGGGTCTTTGACCCCTGTTTTGTCAATTTGCTAACGACATTTGGGGGGTGATTTTGTCAATTTGCAAGTGCGGTTGACGGAGCAAGAGCGCACAATCTGCCTGCCGAAAACAGGAAGGGGAGCGCTGGGTTGAGCGCGTCTTGCCGGCTGCCGGTATGCCGAGGCGCGCACAGTCGATAGCTATGCTGATCGTCTCCGCCGTCGCTGCCCATCGGAACGAGGCCTGTTTCTAACTTTGTTTCAAGGGCGTCGTGCCGGTCGCAACTTCCTTACAAATGCGGTATTTTTGATGCTTACGTTAGTTCTTCAACTTGAAGGAATTGGGATGGGCGCACAAGACGTGGGGACTGCTTTCGATCCGGACGAGACCCGTATAACCGACGACTACAGCGACTTAGGTCTTTCCACCCGCCATGCTATTCAGCATCTTTTGGAGGAAAGCATGGCCGTGGGCGTTGCCATGGGCCACTTCGACAGCGACCTGAGCATCTGCTTCGTAAGCCGCATCTTCGCGAAGAACCTGGGTTATGACCCGGATTCTGCCAGCCGATTCAGTGGCCGTTCCCTGCGCGACGTGGTCTTCGACGATGAGAACCAGCTGCTGGATTCGCTGCTTGCCGACCATGCCATGATCGGCGGCATGATCCGCTTCAAGGACGTTACCGGCGCCCCCGTGTACGCGAACCTGAACATGTGCGAAGTGGCGGGCGACCAGGGCGAAGCGTGCTGGCTGCTCTCTGCCCGCATTGCCCCGGAATCCGAAACGCTCGCACTGGTGAACGACATCTTCCAAACAGGCACGTGGACGCTTTCGTGCCGGGCGGACGGCACGGTGGAAAGCGTGGAGTTCGGTGCGGACCTTCGCCGCCTTACCGGCTACCTGGACAAACGCGCATTCCCTGATTCCATCGAGAGTTGTTTTTCCATCGTCCACCCCGACGACCTGGAGCTGTTCAAGGCCGCGATCGATTCCATCGTGGAAGGCGGGCGCGGCGGCCAGAGCCTTGACATAACGTATCGGGCGCGTTTGCACAACAACGGCTACGTGTGGCTGCGCTCGGTCGGCGCCGCCAGCCGCCGCGAAGACGGCAGTGCAAGCAAGGTTGCGGGAATCACCCTGAACATCGACGAGCAGCGCCGCCAAGAGCTGTTCACGCAGGAGGTGCTTCGCCAGAAGTCAACCAAAGAGAAGCTGCTCTCTGCCATCGTGCGCCTGATCGAGCGCTATGCCGTGTGCGATCTGGAGAACAACTCCTACGAGTTCTACAAGTTCGACCGCCGCATGGGCTACCCTGCGCAGGGTCGCTACAGCGATTTCCTTGCCTCCTTGGACGAGCACTTGAGCATGAAGGACGATTCCCTGAGCATGGCCGATGCCCTTTCGCCCCAGCGCCTGCGCCGCGAGCTTCAGGGCGAAGACGACATCTACCGCTTCGATTACCGCGTGAAGGGCGCCGAGGAGTACCTGGGCATGGCGGTGCTGCCACTGGAATTCGGCGCCAACGGCGTTTCGCGCGTGCTCTTCGTCACGCAGGACGTAACGCAGATCGTGAAGGCCGAGATCCGCTCGCGCCAGGCGCTTTCGGACGCCTACAGCTATGCGAACCGCGCGAACGCGGCGAAAACCCAGTTCCTCTCGCAGATGAGCCACGAGATTCGCACGCCCATGAACGGCATTGTGGGCATGACGGCGCTGGCTGCGGCGCATGTGAACGAGCCCGACCGCGTGCGCGACAGCCTGCGCAAGATCACCATCAGCTCGCGTCATTTGCTGAGCCTCATAAACGAGGTGCTGGACATGAGCAAGATCGAAAGTGGCAACATCTCGCTCAATGAAGAGGACTTCAACCTCAGCGACCTGGTGGAAAGCCTGGTCACCATGATGAAGCCCCAGGTAGACGAAAAGCACCACCGCTTGAGCGTTGCGCTGAAGAACCTGCAGCACGAAGACGTCACCGGCGACGCCCTGCGCCTGCAGCAGGTGTTCGTGAACCTTATGGGCAACGCCATCAAGTACACGCCGGAAGGCGGCAACATCCACCTCACCATTTCCGAGCGGCCCTGTAACCAGAGCAAGTTCGGCCGCTACGAGTTCGTGTTCGAGGACAACGGCATCGGCATGTCGAAGGAAACGATGGAAAAGGTGTTCGAGCCGTTCGAGCGCGCCAAGGACGAGCGCGTGGAGCGTGTGCACGGCGCCGGTTTGGGCATGCCCATCAGCCGGAACATCGTGCGCATGATGGGCGGCGACATCACGGTGGAAAGCGTGCTGGACGTGGGCACGCGCTACACGGTAACCGTGTTCTTGAAACTGCAGGAAAAAGAGAGCATCCCGTGCGACAAGTTCGTGGACTTGGACGTGCTGGTGGCCGACGACGACCCGCTGGCGCTGGAGTCGTGCTGCGACATGCTGAACAGCTTCGGCATGAAGGCACAGGCCGCCCCGGGCGGGCACATCGCCGTGGAGATGGTGGTTGCCAACCACGAGCAGAAGCGCGACTTCTTCGCCTGTATCCTGGACCTGAAGATGCCCGACATGAACGGCATCGAATGCGCGCGTGCCATCCGCAAGGCTGTGGGAGCCGATGTGCCCATCATCATAATCAGCGCCTACGACTGGAGCGAGTTCGAGGCGGAGGCTCGCGAGGCCGGCGTGAATGCGTTCATCGCGAAGCCCCTGTTCCGGTCCCGTTTGCTCAGCACGTTCGATGCGCTGGTGGGGGAGGGCTCCGAAGGCTCCGACGAAGGCCAGGCGCTTTCCAAGAGCTATCCGGGCAAGCGCGTTTTGGTGGTGGAGGACAATGCCATCAACCGCGAGGTTGCCAGCGAGCTGCTGCGCCTTTCTCAGGCGGAAGTCGAGGTGGCGGTAGATGGCGAAGAGGCTGTTCGCAAGGTCATAGAAGGTCAGCCGGGGAAGTACGACCTGTTGTTGATGGACGTGATGATGCCGCACATGGATGGCCACCAGGCCACACGCGCCATCCGCGCCCACGGAACCGAGTACTGCCGCAACCTGCCCATCGTGGCAATGACGGCCAACGCGTTCGCCGAAGACGTGCAGGCAGCGCGCGAGGCCGGCATGAACGAGCACATAGCCAAGCCGCTCGACCTTGCCAAGCTCGCCGCAGTCCTGGAAACCTACTGCGGCTAGGGCTGTTGTTCCCGCGTTTCCCCGCAGCTGGCCGTTGGTTTTGGGGCTGTTTCGCACTCCTGCCCAGGATCCGCCCGGCGCGATTCTCTGCTCGCGGAAGCGGTTCGTCCCGCGCGGCCCGGAGGCGGTGCGCTCGGTTATGCCTCTTAACGCGAAGCAGATAATCAGCACCGTTTTCCGTTGCGTGGCTGCGCGCAAGGGTGCTTGTTTTTGAAAAATTAACGTGCATTCACCTGGGATTGCCCTAAGATATACCGTTGAATAACTACAGGTTTCTGTCGCCGGGGGTTGCTTGACGTAAAAGGTGCTTCCCGCGGCGATTCGGCCGGTTGCGCGAGGGGCGTAATTGGCAAAGCTGATCAGTTTCGGAGGAAGCACGTTGAAGAAAAGAGTCTTGAGCATCCTGCTCGCCCTAAGTTTGGTTACGGCCTTTGTGCCCATAACCGCATTCGCCACCCCAGAAGGGGATGCCAACGACAGCACGCTGGTGGTTTCGGACACCACGCCCGAGGGCGAAGTCCAGGGTACAAGCGGTACCGTCGGCGATGGCACGGAAGGCCAGGGCGGCGTTTCGACTGGCGGAATCACCGACGGCGACCAGGACGGCACCGAGCCTGACGGCACCACGGAACCCCAGAGCGTTGAATCCAACGGCAAGCAGCAGGGTTCCGGCTTTACCGCGCTGATGCTGACCGGCACCGCAGTGGAGCCTTCCGATTCGAATGGGAGCGACACCCACACTCATGCGGTCTGCGGCAAGTCTGACTGCAAGAAGCACGACAGTAAGGTTTGGACGGCATGGGATGCCAAGGATGGACTTCCTACCAGCGCTGGCTACTATTACCTCACTGAGGATGTGACGCTTTCGGCTACTTGGCAGCCCAGCAGCGACACCTACCTCTGCCTCAACGGACACACCATCACCTGCACGAGCAATGCGGATGCCATCAAAGTGAAGAACAACTGCACCATTACCGACTGCCACAGTGGTGAAGGGGTTGGCAAGATAACCCATGCCAATGGCGCATCTGGCAGTGGTGTGTGCGTCGAGTCAGGCATCTTTACGCTGTGGAATGGCATTATTACTGGTAATACAGCAGGCGCTGGTGCTGGCGTATGGGTTGGCGGCGATTCTGCCAGGTTCTTTATGTACGGCGGCTCAATTACCGGCAATACTGCAACCCGTGGTGGCGGAGTCTTCATTCTGAGTGGCGTGTTCAACGTATCTGGTGATGTGAAAGTCACGGGCAACACTGGCAAAGACGGCGCTGCCAATAACGTCTATTTGGATAAAAAACAAATTGGGGTTATCGATACTCTTGATTCCACCGGCATCAGCTCATCCGCTGTGATCGGCATTACTGCGGCTTCTCCCAAGGATGGCCCTCGTGTTGTGAGCGGTTGTACCAAGAACATGAGCGTGTTCTCTAGCGACAATGCTTCCTATGATGTGGTTTCGGACGGCAACGGGTACCTGAAACTGGCTTCGGAGCACGTGCATTGCATTTGCGGCGGGGACGATGAAAGCCACGGCGAGAAGATCAAGTGGACA
>CAVHGQ010000117.1:0-3340 GCA_963635335.1 Candidatus Melainabacteria bacterium
TCACCGGCATCATCACGTCCATGAACACGGCGTCGTAGAAGCCCGGCTCGCATTCCGCCATGCGCTCAAGGGCTTCCTTGCCGTTGGCCGCCGTGTCGGATTCAACGCCCATCAGCATAAGGATCTCCGAGATAACCTCGGCGTTCAGCTCGTTGTCTTCCGCAACAAGAACACGTTTGCCCTCGAAGCGCACCGTGCCAAGCTGGTTCAGCGGGGCGCCGTTGCCCTCGGTGGAGCTTGTGCCCAGCAGCTCGTTCAAGGCGTTCATCAGGTGCGATCGGAACAGCGGCTTGGGGATGAAGCAATTCACGCCCGCCGTGCGCGCCTCCTGCTCGAAATCGCTCCAATCGTAGGCCGAGGTAAGGATGATCCCCATCTCGCTGCCCGTGTGCTGGCGTAGCTGGCGCGCCGTTTCGATACCGCTCATCTTCGGCATCTTGAAATCCAGTATGCAGGCGAAGTAGCCGGTTCCCTGTTCTCGCTTGGCAAGGGCTTTGGCGATGGCCTGCTCGCCGCCGGCTGCGCATTCCGCGTGCACGCCCAGGCTCTCCAGCATGCTGCAGCACGACTTCAAGGCGTCCGCATCGTCGTCGGCTACCAGCACCTCCAGCCCCTGGAACCTCTTGAAGTTCTGCTTCGCCTCGTTCTGCAGCTTCAGGTACAACGTCACCTCGTAGCGGGTGCCCACATCTAGCTGGCTCTTCACGCGGATGTCGCCGCCCATCATGCGTACGATGTTGCGGCTGATGGTCATGCCAAGGCCGGCCCCGCGCGTTCGCTCCACGCGCTCGTCTTCGGCGCGGACGAAGGGCTCGAAAATCGTCTTCAGCGTTTCCTCGCTCATGCCGATGCCGTTGTCCTCGAAAACGAAGGTGTAGCAGCCCACTTTTTCCTGCAGGGAGGGGTGCTCGGCGATGGAGAAGGTGATGTGCCCGCCGTCCGGGGTGAATTTGACGGCGTTGCCTATAAGGTTCATGAACACTTGGCGAATGCGCAGCGAGTCGCCGACAACGTCCTCGTGCACAACGTCGAAGGCGTTCACCGTAAGGCGGTGGTGCTTTTCGGCAATCTGCGGTTGCACCATGGCGATCAAATCGCCGATGAGCGTGGGCAGCGAAAACGGCTCCTCGTTCAGGTTGGCGCGGCCGCTTTCGATGCGGGACATGTCCAGTACCTCGTTGATGAGCGACAGCAGATGCCTGCTTGAAGAGGTGATCTTCTGCAGGCTGTCGCGCACGCGCTCGGGCTCTTCGGCATGGGCCGTCGCCAGCGCGGTCATGCCCACGATGCCGTTCATGGGCGTGCGTATCTCGTGGCTCATCTGCGAAAGGAACTGGGTCTTCGCCTCGTTCGCGCGGTTGGCGTACTCGTAGGCTTCCTGCAGGGCGCTGCGCGTGCGCTGGTTCTCACGCATGGCCTGGGTAACGTCCTGCGCCAGTATCAAGGCGCGGGTGAGCGTTGCACCCTTGAACTCGATGGGCACGATCGCCATGTTCAGGAACAGCTCTCGCGATTTCGACCGGCACGAGAAGCGGTAGATGCTGTCCGCATCGGGAAGGTTGCTTCGGACGGTTTGGACGGAAAAGGCCTCCTGGATGCTCTTCCCCTCGTCGAGCATGGTGGCCAACGTGGCGGAGAACCCGGCAAGCTCGTCGTAGCTGCCGTGCGGTGGGTAATCGAAGCGCTTGTCCAGGCTGAACAGCTCGAAGATGTTTCGCTCGAAGTCGGCAACCACGTAGCCGGCCAGCAAGCGCACCATGCCGTTGATCACCTGCTCTTTCTCCATAGATTGATGCAGCAGCAGCTGCGTGCGCTCTTGCAGATCGTGCCGCTCGGAGATGTTCACTACCACGCCGCTCATGCGGTTGACCGAGCCGTCGCGGCGCCGGCTGGCCTTGCCCACACTGCGGAACCAGCCCAGCTTGCCGCCTTTCGTGTAGGCGCGGTAGGTAACATCCATCCGGTATTCGGGGTCGGTGCTGTTCAGCGCGGTGCGGAACTCTTCCATCAGATGGTTTTTGTCGTCGGGGTGCACAATGCTGGCGAAGGTGTCCCATGTGTTCGGGAAGTCGCGTTCGTCTTCGTAGCCCAGCATGGAGCGAAGGCGCGATCCGAACTCCAGCGAAACCAGGTTCTGATGCTCGTCGCAGCTGAACGACCACGAGCCGGTCTGGTTCACCTCGTTCATCAGCGAGATGATCTCGGCATCGGGCGAAAGGCGCACCGATATCATCCAGATGGGCTGGCCTTCGGCGTCGGTAACGTCGCGGTGCGCCAGGGTAACGAACGTGGGTGCGCCGCCCACGTCGGAAAGGCGCAGGCGGGAAGGCCAGTCGTTGGTGGGGTGCTGACCGCGGGGAAGGAGGTTGGCGTCGCTTCCGTAGGCGATCTTCGTCAGTGACGAACCCTTGATCTGATCTGCGGTTTCCTCGGTGTAGCCCAGGTTGCGGTAGAAGATGCGGCTGGCGTAGGTGATGGTGAACTCTTCGTCGTAGCGGCCCGAAACGATGCCCACGGCGTAGTTTTCCTCGAACAGCTCTTGAACGGTGGAAAAGGTGGCCGGCGGCAGGTCGTAGTGGTCGTTCACCAAGAAGATGTCCTTGTTGAAGTCGAAGGGTGTGTTGCCGTTGAAACTCCCCATACCGTGCCCCCTGCTTATGCGAGTTTGCCAGCCGTTCGATTATCGCACGATGCTCACGATCTGCCTGTTCGCAAGCCCTGTTTCGAGTGAAAGAGCCCTTGCCACGGATCGGCGGCGGTTGAAGGGGAGTGGCGGTGGGTCTGGCGCGGTGGGATGTGGCGGGCTTACTGGGGCTGGAGTGACGGCCGCGTGGTGGGATACATTGGCGAGAAAGTTGGCGTGCTTGGTTGCGCCCTTGCCGGGGAACGGGCGGCTTGGCCTTGGGGCACGGGGGAGCTGGCGGTTCCGGCTCGGTCGTGAAGCAATTCGGGTGATTCGGTTAACCCTTTCGCATTGCCGGCTCCGTTCGGCGTGGCGGATGTAAGCTCAATGGATTCGAATTTGCACTCACTACCGGCACGACAAGAAGGTTTCCCATGAACGCTCAGAACAACACGTCCAACACGCCCGATTCTTCGGAAGGCATCACGCGACGTAAGTTCGTGGGATCGATGGGCATCGTCTGCGCCGGCGCCGCCCTTGCCTCGCTCACTCCTGCGTTCGGCCTGGGGCTTTCCGGCTGCTCGGTGCTGGACCCGGAACCGGATTCCTATGTGGCTCGCGCGGTCAAGCACAAGGATGTTTCAGTGCTGCTCGACCAGATGTCCCGCCGCGAGAAGATCTGCCAGATGATCATGCCCGACTTCCGCAAGTGGAACA
>CAVHGQ010000117.1:3642-5066 GCA_963635335.1 Candidatus Melainabacteria bacterium
CTTTCCCGTGAGTGCGGGCAGGTTATGGCCAAAGAGCTTTCCTCGCTGGGCATCAACGTCGATTTCGCCCCGGTGGTGGACGTGAACAACAACCCGAACAACCCCGTTATCGGCCTGCGCTCGTTTTCCGACAGGCCCGAACTGGTAAGCGAGCTGTCCTGCGCAATGCTCGACGGCATCCAAGGCCAGGGCCTGTGCGGCTGCGCCAAGCATTTCCCGGGGCATGGCGATGCGGCCACCGATTCCCACACCGGCCTTCCGCGCATCGACAAGTCGCTGGCCAGCCTTGAGTCGCTGGAATTCGTGCCGTTCCGCACGGCCTTCGACGCCGGCGCGGACATGGTGATGACCGCCCACATCCAGTACCCGCAGGTGGAAACCGAAACGGTAACCTCAATCGACCCCGCCATGGGCGAGATCGGCCTGCCGGCCACGCTTTCCCACACGTTCCTGACCGACATCCTGCGTAACGACCTGGGCTTCACGGGCGTGGCCATCACTGATGCGCTCAGCATGGACGCCATCGTCCAGAACTTCACCCCGCTCGATGCGGTGCGCCGCGCGTTCCTTGCCGGCGCGGACATCGCGCTCATGCCCGTGCCGCTTCGTTGCGCGGACGACGCCAACACCATGGAGGAATTGGTGAGCGCTCTGGAGAGCGACACCGAGCTTACCGATGACAGGCTCGATGAATCGGTGCGCCGCATCCTGGAGCTGAAGCTTCGCCGCGGCATCTTGGCGCTTGCCTCCGACGGCACGGACGTTGCCGGTGCGGGCGTTTCTTACGACGACGGCCTGCAGACGGCGCTCAACACGGTGGGCTGCGAAGAGAACCGCTCCATCGAACGCGAGGCTGCGGCCTGCGCCGTTACCGTTGTGCGTGGGGAAGGGATGCTGCCCTTCAAGCCGCAGGCAGGCCAGCGCGTGGTTCTGGTAGCCGCCCAGGAGCCCGAGCAGCCGGGCATGGAACTGGCCATGCGCCGCCTTATCGCCGAAGGCCATGTGCCCGAAGGCGTGCAGTACGAATCCCTGTGCTATGTTGGCGATGACACCAGCGCAAGCGCGGTGGCGAAGACCGCTGAACAGGTTGCCAGTGCTGTGGCCTGCGCCGATTTCGCCGTTGTGGTGTCCGAGATAGGCAAGGGCGACATGGCCATCGAGTCTTCCTCGTTCATCAGCGGCTCCGTGTGCGCCCGCGCCATCGTGGCTGCCAAGCAGGCCGGCGTTCCCCTGGCCATCATGAGCATCTCGAAGCCATACGACCTGGCTCTTTACGACGAAGGTTGCGCTTTGGTTGCGGTATACGGCAACAAGGGCATGGATCCTACGGAAGCCCTTGCTCCCGACCATGCTTTCGGCCCAAACGTGCCGGCCGGCGTCGAGGCCATCTTCGGCGGCCATGCGGTTACCGGCCAGCTTCCGGT
>CAVHGQ010000118.1:0-5035 GCA_963635335.1 Candidatus Melainabacteria bacterium
GTTGCCAAGCCCGAAACCGCAGAGAAGCGAATCGAGAAGTCGCTTTCCAGGCAAGGCGTAGAGCACAGCGAAGGCGAAGTGCATGATGCGCTGATTCCCCTCTACGAACGTTACGAACTGCTCGGTGCAGTTCCAACTCAGGAAGCTTTCGCCGAAGCCTGCCGTAACCAGAACGTAGGGCAGCACGTAATCGACATGCCGAAAGACCCGTTCCGCCCAACCGGAAAGCGAAACGCCCTGATCGCCGTAGGTTGCGTAGCGGCTGCAGCCCTCATCATCGCAGGAAGCGCATTCATCTACACGTCAACCCATCAGCCAGCCGCCCAGCCGAAGCAGGAGAGCAAGCCCGCAGTGGCAGAAGTGAAGCAGGTAGAGGGCCCGACCATCCACGCAAAGGTGAACTGCGAAGGCTGGGATGAGGAAACCTCAACGCCTATCGTGCTGAGCATCTACGAGGGCGATGTGAAAGACACATTGACAAGTACCGATGAGAACACAGCAGCTCCCGACCCAATGGCCGAGAAGCAGGTCAAAGCGGGGATCGACACGGAGATCACGGAGATCACCGAAAAGGGCACCTATACGCTCGCCATCGTAGGCTCCCCAGTACTAGAAGACGGCACGATCTTCAACCTCCCTGAACCGCAGGTAGTGGAGTACGACGGCGAGAAGGGAACCTCCATCGAGCTGACCCTTAACGCCAAGCCCGCAGAGGAAGTAACCGAAGCCGACATCGTAGCCGCCCAAGCAACTGCTACAGCCGTAGGAGCTGACAGCACCAAGGTAACCAACAATATTGCCGTTACCACCAACAATGCAAACAATGCGCAGGGCGGACAGATGCAGCAAGGTCAACAGAACTCTGCATCCAAGTCCGAAGCTAACAAGACTGGTACCACCGCACCGTCTGGCAACAATCAACAGCCTCATCAGCACACGAAGGTTGCTGTGACGCAAACGGTACATCATGAGGCGCAATACAAGACAGTTCACCACAATGCGGAGTATAAAACCGAACATTATGACGGGAAAGCAGTCTGGATTTGTGCATGCGGTGCTCAATTTTCCTCCGAATCGGCATGTTATAATCATATGAAAGAGAACAGAATTAATCATGTTAGCGGACATGGCAGTTATAGTACAGATGTAGTTGGTGCTTATGACAAACAAGTGCTTGTAAGGGATGCGTGGGACGAACAAGTGCTCGTGAAGGCAGCGTACGACGAAACTGTCACCACTGGGTACAAATGTTCGTGTGGTGCAACGAATAACTAGGGACAGACCACTTTAGCACGCTAAAGCGATCGTACTAGGAAAAGATAAACGACCGCATCGGCTGACATTCTGCCGATGCGGTCGTCTCGTTTAACGGAAGGCGCTTTGCCTTTACCGCTGGTTGAGGGACGTGATGAGCGGTGCAAGGGGCGGCTTGGACGTGTATGCTGCTTGAGCGGGATTGAGCGTTGTCCCTGCAGAAAGGTTGCCCATGATGGATTCCGAAGAGCTCGAGCTGTTGACGGAGGCCCTGCGCGATGCGTATCGGCAGGGTGCGGAGATGCGCCGTTTCGTTGATGCCGGGCTCGTCAGCGAGGATGTCGCCGTCGCCGCGATGTGCGCTGTCCCATCCAGGCGGGGCGAATTTAAGGTTGTCCGGCCTGCCGGCAGCGAGGACGGAAGGCGCCCCAAAGCGCAGGTGGCCGCCGGGCTGCGAGGCTGCCATTGATGCTGCCCCGTGCGGGAAGGCGCGTTATTCCTGCACCTTCAGCGCTAACGCCAGGGGGACGCGCTTGATGCGGCGGGTGTGCAGGAAGGCCACCACGGCGTAGGTTACTAACCCCACGGCGACGCAGATTGCCAAGTCTTCAGCGGGCGTGTAGATGACGATATTTCCGCCGTACTCCATCAGCATCGCCTTGAACACGGCGGTGAGCGTGACGATGATCAGCGGCAGCGAAAGCAGCAGCGAGCAGGCAACTGTCCAGGTGATGGAGCGGATGTACAGGCGGTTTATCTCGCGGTCGGCGTAGCCGAACACCTTCATGTAGCTGATGGCGCGCGAGCTGCGGTCGATGACGGTTTTGGTGAGCAGGTGCATGAACACCAGGAATATGCTCACGGCAAGCCCCAGCAGCATGTCCGTGACATTGCCCATGGAGTTGGTCATCTGCACGGCGATCTTGTCCATGCTCTCGGGCGTAAGATCGCTTGCTAGGTACCGTTCGTCCAGGTCGAGTGCCATGTTCGAAGCGTAGCCGTTGAAGTAATCGGCATCGTTTCCAAACATGCGGTTGAAATCGCTGATGGGCAGGTACACCGCCATGCTGCTTTCGCTGCCGTAGCGCGCATCGACGGCTATGTCGTAGCTTTTTCCCTCGTACTTGTTGGTAAGGCTGATGGCTTGGCCTTCGCTCAGGCCGAATTTATCGATCATCCCGCCGGATACGGCCACCTGGCCTTCCGGAAGGTTGAGCCCCGTCCAGTACGCCGAATTGGGCTGAACGCCATAGACGGTTATCGATTCCGTTCCTGCATCGCCCGGCCGCTCGTAGTCCAACGAGGCAACGGCGTACTTCTCGGCTTGGTCGATTGCCGCTTGGCTGTTCTTCTTCGTGTTCACGGGATGGCCGTTCGTGTCGATGCTCTTCACCTTCACCAGGGAATCCAGCAGCTCGGTGGGCGTCTTCCCCAAATCGGCGATGTTGCGCACGCTGCTCATTTCCTGCGCCGCCGCCCATGCTGCGCGCTCCGAATCGGTGCCGTCTATTTCCAGCGGCGCCTTCAACGTGTACATATGTTGGGCAGGTACGTCGTTTGCCAGCGACTCGGCGTAGTGGGTCATCGTGGGCATTATGCACAGGCCGAACAGCAGCAGCATGCTGGCGAAGGTGATGCCGAAGAACAGCGTGGCGAAGTTGCCGATGTTCTGCAGGAACACGCGCAGGCGGAAGCGGACGGGGAAGGGCAACTTCTCCGGCAGCGCTACGCCGTGCTTGCCTTTCCCCTTCGAAGTTTCGTGACGAAGGAATTGCAGCGGCGTGCAGCGCAGCTTGCGAAGCAGTCCCAGGAAGGTGATGCCTATCAGCAGCGCAAGCGGGGCTGCGGTGGTGGTGAGGAATACATTCCAGTCCCAGGTGGCCACGTAGGGCGGAAGGCTGTACGAGTTGTAGTACAGGTTCTTCATGGGCTCTGCCATCAGCGTGTAGCCCAGCGCGTTGCCCACGATGGCTGCCAGCATTCCCACCAGCGCGGGAAGTGCCAGGTAGTGCCGAAGCAATTCGCTTTTGCGCCAGCCCGAGGCCATGAGCGTGCCGATAATGGCGCTTTCCTCCTCGATCGTGCTGGTGGTGAGCACCACGAACATGAACGCCATGATGGCTATAAGGATGAGCAGCAATGCGCTCCACATAGAAGAGTCGCCTTCGATGTCGTCGAGCGGGTAGCCGATGCCCTGGTTGGCGTCCTTGTCGATGAAATCGGTCAACACCACGCCGGCGCTCGTGAGCGCTTCGGTCATGTCCTCCTCGGCGCTTACGCGGTCCACATCGGAAAGCTGTCGGTTGTCGAACCGGACGGAATAGGTGTACGTGGGCGTGTGGCTTTCCTCGAATTGCGCAAAGGCCTCGGGCGTGACGGTGGCCACGGTGAAGGAAACGGCGTTGAACACGAAGTCGCTGTTCTTCTCGAACAGGGCGCTGTAATCGGGCAGGGTCATGATGCCCGAAACAGTGAAGCTCTTGCCGTCGATCTGCGCCGAATCCCCGACTTGCACGTTTGCGTTGTGGGCAAACACGCGGTCGATGGCCACTTCATCGGCTGTCTGCGGCGCCCGGCCCTGCGCGTAGGCGGCAAGGTTCACACTGGTGCGCTCTTGGTACACGCGTGCGGTGCTGCCGGCGGGCGCATCGGCGGAGGCGAACGACACGTCGTAGCTGTAGCTTTGGTACACGCGCGCTTTTCCGGCGCCGGTTTCTTCTGCTGCCTTCGCGGCGGCGGAAAGCTCGCTGCTGGTAGCCTCGAAATTGGCGGTGAAGCGGGCATCCTCGATGAGGTAGGTGCTGTCCATGTTGTGGATGAGCTTCTGGATGGAGCTTGCCGCTGCCAAGAAGCCGCTGGTCAGGCTTATGGCGATGATCATCATCAGGAAGATTCCCAGGTACTTGCTGAAGTTATTACGCAGCTCGCGGGGGAAGCGCTTGGTAAGGGGAGACATGGCGCAATCCTCCTACCAGGCAAGGTCGCGGGCGCGCATGGGGCTGGGGTTCAGCTCGTCTTCGGCGAGCATGCCGTCGCGCAGGCGCAGGATGCGATGGGCCATGTTCTTGATGGCATCGTTGTGGGTAACGATAACGATGGTGCAGCCGTATTCCCGGTTGATGCTCTCCATCAGCTCCAGGATCTCCTTGGAGGTTTGGTAGTCCAGCGCGCCGGTGGGCTCGTCGCACAGCAAAAGGCCGGGGTTCTTCACCAGCGCGCGGCCGATGGCGCAGCGCTGCTGCTGGCCGCCGGAAACCTGGCGCGGGAACTTCGAGCGGTGATCCCACAGCCCCAACGACTTCAGCAGGCTGTCGATGGGCAGCGGGTTCTTGCTCAAGTACTGGCACACCTCGATGTTCTCGCGGATGGTAAGGTCGGGCACCAGGTTGTAGAACTGGAACACGAACCCCAGCTCGCGGCGCCGGTACTCGCCCAGCTGCTTTGCGGAAAGCGAGGTGAGCTCCAGCCCGTTCACTTCGATGGTGCCGCCATCTGCGGGCTCCAGGCCGCCGATAAGGTTCAGGAAGGTGGACTTACCGCTGCCGGAAGGCCCCAGCAGCACGCAGATCTCGCCCTTGTTAATGGCAACAGAAAGGCTGTTCAGCACGGTTATGCGCGCTTCGTCTTCGCCGTAATGCTTACAGAGGTTGTGTACCGAAAGGTAGGGCTTGGTTTGTGCGGACATGAGGTATCGCTCCTTGGCGGGCGGCGCTTTTCGCGGCGGTAATCGTTAGACAAGGCTAACTTTACCCTGAAGCGTTAACCACGGCAAACTTTAAGT
>CAVHGQ010000119.1:0-5020 GCA_963635335.1 Candidatus Melainabacteria bacterium
TGGTGGGCACGGTTTCCATCGAAAGCTCCGAGCGCCTGAGCCGCCTGCTTTCCAAGCGCGGCATCCACCACGAGGTGCTGAACGCGAAGAACCATGAGCGCGAGGCCGCCATCGTTGCCCAGGCAGGCCGCACTGGCGCCGTTACCATCGCCACCAACATGGCAGGCCGTGGTACCGACATCCTACTGGGCGGCAACGCCGAGGTAATGGCAGAAACCATGCTGGTGGAGCGCCTGGAGGAAGATCAGGAGCCCACGCCCGCCCAGGTGAAGCAGGCCCAGGCCGAAGCCGAGGCCATCACCAAGCGCGAAAGCGAGGAGGTGCGCGCTGCCGGCGGCCTGTGCGTCATCGGCACCGAGCGCCACGAGAGCCGCCGTATCGACAACCAGCTGCGCGGCCGTTCCGGCCGTCAGGGCGACCCGGGCGACACCCAGTTCTACCTTTCCCTCGAAGACGACCTTATGCGCCTGTTCGGCGGTTCGCGCATGGACTCCATCGCCAACATGATGGAGAAAACCGACATGCCCGAAGACATGCCCATCAAGGCGAACATGGTTTCCAAGGCCATCGAAACCGCGCAGCGCCAGGTGGAGGCTTCGAACTTCGCCGCACGTAAGCACGTCCTGGAATACGACGACGTCATGAACCTGCAGCGCAAGGCCATCTACGCCGAGCGCAACGCCATCCTGGACGGCAAGGACCTTACCGAGCGCATGCCCGAGATCATCGAGGACATCGTGGAACAGCGCGTCATCGAGTGCTGCCCCGCGAAGTCGGCCAGCGACGACTGGGATACCGAGACGCTGGACAAATGGCTGGCCCAGCTCACCGGCACCGAAACGCTCACGGTGGAATCCATCGACTGCGATGACGATGTGAACGCCCTTATCGACGGCATCATCGAGCGCATCCAGGCGCAGTTCGACGAGAAGGCCGCCCAGGTGGGCGAGCCCTTCAGCGACATCGAAGGCCAGGTCATGCTGCGCTTCATCGATACCCGCTGGATGAGCCACCTGCAGGAAATGGACTACCTGAAGGCATCCATCGGCCTGCGCGCCTACGGCCAGCGCGACCCCCTTACCGAATACCGCGACGAGGCGCACCGTGCGTTCGCCGCGCTTACCGCGGGCATCTACGAGGACTTCCTGCGCTTCTTGCTGCGTGCGCCCATCGTGGTGCAGCAGGCTCCGCAGGAAGAGCCCGACCCGCTGGCTGGCAAGGTGCAGTACTCCAACCCCGAGGAAACCCTGAACGAGGGCGGCCAGGCCAGGCGCGCCGTTGCCCAGGGCGCCCCGGCTGGCGCACCCGCCGGTGCTCCCGCGGCCCCGAAGCCGGAAGCCCCGAAGCCGCACACCATCGTGAAGGACAAGGACGACCCGTACGCCAACGTCGGCCGCAACGACCCTTGCCCTTGCGGTTCCGGCAAGAAGTACAAGAAGTGCCACGGCGCTAACCGCTGAACAGGCACGGGCGCATGACGCCCGTTTTGCTGGGTGCCCCACGGCGCCCGAAGATGCCCCTTTGCCAGCAGGCGAGGGGCATCGCCTTTTCCGCAACCGCCCCGCACAAGGACCTACCATGATGAACATCGAAGAAGCCCGCCAGCGCCTGCAGGATGCGCACGCGTTTCTGCATATCGACGACAAGCAGGCCGACCTGGCCAACCTCGAAGAGCAGATCGGCAGCCCCGATTTCTGGAACGACACCGATAACGCCCAGCAGGTAAGCAAGCAGGCATCCGACATCCGCGACGTGCTGAACCGCTACGATGCCGCCTGTTCGCTTCTGGAAGACATCGAGACCGCTTCCGAGCTTGCTCAGGAAGACCCGGAGTTCGCCGCCGAGGTGGAATCCGACCTGGCGCGCCTTCAGGGCATGCTCGACGAGTTCGAAGTCGAATCGTGGTTCAGCGGCCGCTTCGACGCCAGCGACGCCATCCTCTCCATCCACCCCGGCAGTGGCGGCCTGGAAGCCCAGGACTGGACCGAGATGCTCTACCGCATGTACACCCGCTACGCCGACAAGAAGGGCTGGAAGGTGAAGGTGCTCGACCTGGTTCCCGGCGAGGGCATTGGGCTCGATCACGTGAGCATGCAGATAGAGGGCCGAAACGCCTACGGCATGCTGCGCAGCGAGTCGGGCGTGCACCGCCTGGTGCGCATCTCGCCCACCGACGAGAAGAAGCGCCGTCACACCACCTTCGCTGCCGTCGAGGTTATCCCTGTCCTTCCCGACAACGACATAACCATCGAGATCGACCCCAACGACGTGCGCGTGGATGTGTACCGCGCCAGCGGCCCGGGCGGCCAGTGCGTGAACACCACCGATTCCGCCGTGCGCCTGACGCATATCCCCACCGGCATCGTGGTCACCTGCCAAAACGAGAAGTCCCAGCTTCAGAACAAGGAAGCCGCCTTCCGCGTGCTGCGCGGCCGTCTGTACGAGCTGGAGGAAAAGAAGCGTCAGGAAGAGCTTGCCGCCCTGAAGGGCGAGAAGATGGACAACTCGTTCGGCAGCCAGATACGCAATTACGTGCTGTATCCGTATCGACTGATAAAGGACACCCGTAGTAATATCGAGAGCGGTAATGTCGAAGCTGCCCTCGATGGCGACATCGACGAATTCGTCGTCGGGTACCATCGTTGGAAGGCCTCGTTGTAACGAAGGAACTTGCGCTTGATCGAAAGGAAGCCATGAATTCCCTGCCAGCAAAGGAAAAGGCCTGTGCCATGCGCACAGACATCATCACGATGCTCCATGAGGCGGGCAGCGGCCATCCCGGTGGTTCGCTTTCCTGCACCGACATCCTCGCGGCGCTGTATTTCGGTGGCGTCCTGAAGCACGACCCCGCCAACCCCGATTGCCCCGAGCGCGATCGCTTCATCCTGGCGAAGGGCCATGCCGCACCTGCGCTGTATGCCGTACTGGCTGAAGCGGGCTACTTCCCGGTAGACGAGCTGAAAACCCTGCGCAAGCTGGGCACCCGCCTGCAGGGCCACCCCGATTCCAACCTGTGCCCCGGGGTAGAGGTTTCCACCGGCTCCTTGGGCCAGGGCCTTTCCATCGCTGCCGGCCTGGCTGCCGGCTTCAAGCTGGACAAGCTGCCCAACCGCGTGTTCACCGTCATGGGCGACGGTGAGACCCAGGAAGGTCAGGTGTGGGAGGCTGCAACCTTCGCCGCCCACCAGAAGCTGGGCAATCTCATTGCCGTTGTTGACCTGAACGGCCTTCAGATCGACGGCCACGTTGAAGACGTGTGCGCCAGCGGCACCCTTGCCGCCAAGTTCGCCGCGTTCGGTTGGGAAGTGCACGAGGTGAACGGGCACGACATCGATGCGCTCATCGAGCTGTTCAGCAGCCTGAAGGCATCCGATACCGACCAGCCGAAGATGGTCATCGCCCACACCGTGAAGGGCAAGGGCGTTTCCTTCATGGAAGACCAGGCCGGATGGCATGGCAAAGCCCCCAACGACGAGGAAACCGAGCGCGCCCTGGCAGAGCTTGCCGAAGCCCGCGCCCAGCTGAATGGAGTGAAGTAACGTGGTACAGCTTGCAACGCCTGAACAGGCACAGGAAAAGAAGGCAACCCGTGCCGCATTCGGCAAGACGCTGGCAGAGCTGGCCGCTGAGGGCAAGAATGTCGTCGCGGTAGACGCCGACCTCACCGGATCCACCACCACCAAGGCATTCGCCGCCGCCTGCCCCGAAAACGCCGACAGGCTGTTCAACGTGGGCATCGCCGAGCAGAACATGATCGATGTTGCCGCTGGCCTTTCGCTGGCGGGCAACATTGCCTATACCGGTTCGTTCGCCGTGTTCGGCACCGGCCGCTGCTACGACCAGATCCGCAACACCGTGTGCTATTCCAACCTCAACGTGAAGGTTGCGCCCACCCATGCCGGCATCTCGGTAGGCCCCGACGGCGGCTCGCACCAGATGCTGGAAGACATCTCTCTCATGCGCGGTCTTCCCAACATGCGCGTGTTCGTGCCTGCCGACTACGCGGCCTGCCGTGCGGCCATCCGTCTTGCCGCCGACACCGAAGGCCCTGTGTACATCCGTATGGGCCGCGCTGCTGTTCCGGCTGTGTACGCTCCCGATGTGGAACTGGAGCTCGGCAAGGCCTACGTGCTGCGCGAGGGCACGGACGTCACCATCGTTGCCTGCGGTGTGGAGATCGCCGAGGCCATGAAGGCTGCCGATATGCTTGCTGAGCAGGGCATTTCCGCCGAGGTAATCGACGCGTTCTGCGTGAAGCCGCTCGACGGGGAAACCATCCTGGCATCCCTTTCCAAGACCGGTTGCGCCGTGGTTGCCGAAGAGCATTCCGTCTACGGCGGCCTGGGCTCTGCGGTTTCCGAGCTGTGCGCGCAGAAGCTTCCGTGTCCGCTCGAATTGGTGGGCGTGCGCGACCGTTTCGGCAAATCGGGCGAATTCAACGAGCTGCTGAAGTACTTCGGCCTGGATGCTGGCGCGCTTGTTGAAGCCGTGAAGACGGTCATGGCCCGAAAACATGCCTGATATACTGGATTTCGTCTCAGTAAACACGCTATGAATGGAGCATAACTGTGGCTAACGAGCAAAACACCGGCTCGTTGGGCAAGCACGCCCAACAGCAGCAGTCGGTGAACCAGGTAGCTTCCCAGCTTTCGCAGTCGCTGCCTGTCGTCAATGTGGAATCTGCTCCCCAGTACACGGGCAACCCCGTTATCACGCTGGAGCACGTCACCAAGATCTACGAGGCTCAGCCCAACAATCCGGCGCTGAACGACATCTCGCTGCACATCTTCCCTGGCGAATTCGTGTTCTTGGTAGGTCATTCCGGTTCGGGCAAGTCCACGTTCATCAACCTGCTTATCCGCCAGATCAAGCCCACCAAGGGTCGCATCTTCATCGCGGACGAAGACCTTACCAGCATGCGCAACTGGCGCGTGCCGTACCTGCGCCGCAACATCGGTTGCGTGTTCCAGGACTTCAAGCTGCTGCCGAACAAGACCGTTTTCGAGAACGTCGCGTTCGC
>CAVHGQ010000120.1:0-4960 GCA_963635335.1 Candidatus Melainabacteria bacterium
TGCTCGTTGTTTTCCTCGGCCATTTAGGCTGGTCTCCTTCTACGTAATCTGCGGCTTTACAGCAAACGCGCCAACAAGGCCGCAGGCCCGTTGGCGCGAAGCTATGGTTGTTCCTAGTGCTCGATCTTCAGGATCTTCGCCTTGATCTCGCGGCCGGTGGGGCCTTGCGCCACTACCTCTTCACCCTTCTTGTGACCCAGAAGCGCGGCACCTACCGGGCTCTCGTTCGAGATCTTGCCCTGGGAGGAATCGGCCTCGGCGCCGCCAACGATGGTGAACACGCGCTCGCGGCCGCCCATGTCAACGGTAACGGTGGAACCGATGTTCACCACGCCCGTCTTCTTGGGGGCGTCCACAACCGTGGCCTCGCCCAGGATGCGCGTGATCTCGGCAATGCGCGCCTCGTTGGCGCTCTGCTCGTTCTTGGCGTCGTCGTACTCGGAGTTCTCGGAGATGTCGCCGAACTCGCGGGCCACGCGGATGCGGTCGCCGATCTCTGCGCGCTTCTCGGTTTCCAGGAAATGAAGCTCTTCCTCGAGCTTGTCCTTGCCTTCTTGAGTGAGAACGTAATTGTTGTCCATGGTTTTACACCCCTCGACCGCATGAAGCGGCCATTTCCTTTCCTATACCCGCGAAAAGGGCGCGCCGAAGCGTGCCCTTTACGTACCTGAGATGTGAAGCCAACCGGCGGTTAGGCTTCTTCCTTTTTCGCCTCTTCGCCAGACGGCGCGGGCTTTGCGCCCGGAGCGGGCTTGTCGATAACCTCGACCTCGATTTCGTCATCCTTGGCCTTCGGCTCTTCCGCCTTGGCTTCTTCGGCCTTCTTGCCGCCGCTCAGGCCTTCGCGGAAGTTCTTCACGGACTTGCCGATGGCAGTGCCGAGCTTGGGAAGGTTCTTAGGCCCTAAGAAGACGAAGAAGATAAGGAAAGCGATGACGATGATGGCGATCTCTGGCAGCCCAAAAGGTCCGATCTTCATGAAACACCTCCGTGTTCACAGGCCGGGCGAACGGCGCCCAGCCCACATAATGCGAGTAACCGAAATCACTCTAACAAAAAAGAGCGGTACCCTTTTCAGGATACCCCTCAGTGGCTGTAATGGTCGGGATGACAGGATTCGAACCTGCGACCTCTGCGTCCCGAACGCAGCGCTCTACCAAGCTGAGCCACATCCCGTTTGTGATTTAGCGGGTGCTATAGTACCACACTTCCCGGGAATGGAAAGAGGGCGCCGAAGCGCCCTCCACAACTCGCAGATGACTGCTGCTCTGCGGCCGCCCTACCCCGTGTAGCGCACGTACCACATGCCGGAGTGAACCGCGCTGATCTTCACCACGTCGCCGGTGTGCGGGGCGTGGATCATCTGGCCGCCGCCGATGTACACGCCGGTATGGTGGCTGTTCAGGCAGAAGTCGCCCGGCTGCGGGTCGGTTACGCGCGTCCAGTTCGCCATGGTGTAGGTGGTGCACCAATGGTTGCCCATCACGCCGGTGATGCAGTAGCCCACCAAGCCGGAGCAGTCGAAGGAATTCGGGCCGGCGGCGCCCCACACGTAGGGCTTGCCCAGCTGGGCATAGGCGCGGTCGACCACGGTGTTGCCGGTAACGGACTGCACGGCGCTGTTGTTCACCGCAGAGCCGCTGGAAGACGAGGCGGCAGCAGCGGCTGCAGCGGCAGCCTGACGGGCCTGCTCGGCGGCTTCCTCTTCCTTGCGCAGAAGCTCCTGGGCTTCGGCGGAAAGGGTGTCGTAGGCGGTTTGCAGCTCGGCCGTGGTGGTTTCAGCCTGCTCCTTCACCTGCTTGGCTTCCGCGGATTTCTGAGCGGCGACCTCGGCCTGCTCCTCGGCTTCCTGCTCGGCGGCCTGAAGCTCTTCGCGCGCGGCCTTGGTTTGCGCAACCAGGTTCGCGTCGTTCTCGGTGAGCTTTTCCAACGTGTTCCACGTGGTGGCGAATTCCTCGAACGAGGCAGAGCCCAAGATCACGTCGATGAAGCTGGTGTCGCCCGAGCGGTACATGCTGCGGGCACGGTCGCCCAGTTGCTCCTGGTAGGCAGCAATTTCCTGGGTTTTCTTCTCTACCTTTTCCTTCGCAACCTCAACGCGCTTTTCAGCGTCCTGCTGCTCATCGAGTGCCTGGTAGTAGTCGTTGGATGCCTGGTCCAACTGCTCCTGCATGTTGTTGAGCTCGGTGAGCTTCGCCTCGGCTTCTGCCTGCTTTTCGGCTGCAGTGGGATCGGCGAAGGCGGCGGAGGTAGGTGCGACAAGCGCGGCAGCCAACAGCACGGCCATACCGGCCGATGCGCACGCGCGCTTGTGCGATGCAAATGAAATGCCCATCGTTAGGTTCCCCCTTGGTGGTTGCATTTTAGTAGTACGTTTAAGCGATAGGTGGTTCTAGCTTAACGGGGCGCAAGGCCGCGCCACAACACCGCACACAAAATCACCCCTATGCCACCCGCGTGGCGTTTCGCGTTTCGCGGGAACCGCTCGGGTGGGCTGGCGCAAGAGCGAAAGCGAAACGCCCGCTGCTACATGGGGTCGCCGCCTGGGTAGGGCAACGCCACGCAGCCTAACCGCCCCAACCATCAGCGAACCCACCAGAAGCCCTTCGTACCAGGGCGAGTCAAGGTACGCGGTCATAGCCCGACACACCTCCCCCGACATAGAAAAAGCCCGCCGAAGCGGGCTTTTCAGTTTCAGTTGCTGCCTACGTGCTAGTAGCGAACGTAGGTCATGCTGCTGGGAACAGAGCTGATCTTCACCACGTCGCCGGTCTGGGGCGCATGGATCATCTGGCCGTTGCCGATGTAGATGCCGCAGTGATGGTCGTTGGTAACGACGTCGCCCGGCTGCGGGTTGGAAACGCGCGTCCAGCCCATGAAGGTGCTCGTGGTGCCCAAGCGGGTGTAGCTGCCGGAAAGACAGTAGCTCACGAAGCCGGAGCAGTCGAAGGAACCCGGGCCGACAGCGCCCCACTTATAGGGCTTGCCCAGCTGAGAGTACGCGCGGTCGACCACGGTGTTGCCCGTTACCGTCTGCTGCTTGCTGTTGTTGGTGCTGCTGCCGGAGTTGCTGCTGCCCTTGTTGCTGCTCGAATTGGAGTTCGAACCACTGTTGCTGGAGTCGTTGCTGGAAGCGGCGCTGTCGCCAGCCGTCTGTGCCTGCTCGGCTGCAGCTGCTGCTTCCTGAGCGGCCTGCTCGGCTGCAGCCTGCTCCTGCTCTACCAAGGCCTGAGCCTCGGCAGAAAGGTTGTTGTAAACCGTCTGCATCTCGGATGCCTTGGCATCAGCAGCAGAAGCGATGGACTTGGCTTCCTCTGCCTTGTCGGAAGCTACCTGAGCCTGCTCTTCGGCTTCCTTCTTGGCGGACTCAAGCTCGGCACGAGCGGTCTTGGTCTCGGAAACCAGCTCGGCGTCGTTGCTGTTCAGGGTTTCCAGCATGTTCCACGTGGTGGCGAACTGCTCGAAGGAGGAAGCGCCCAGGATAACGTCGATGAAGCTGGTATCGCCGGAGCGGTACATGTCACGGGCACGCTCGCCCAAGCGCTGCTGATCGCTTTCGATCTGGGCGGTTTTCTCTTCGATCTGGACCTGAGCTTCCGCTACCTTGGCCTCGGCATCGATCTGCTCCTGATGGGCAGACTCGTAGTTCGCCGTAGCCTGGTCAAGCTCGGACTGGTACTGGTTCAACTTCTCCAACGCAGCATTGGCCTCAGCCTGCTTGTCGTCGGAAGGGGCGGCGTATGCGTTTGCCACCGGAATGAAAAGGCCAGCGGCCAAAACAGCTGCAAAAGCAGCGTTCATCAATGCCTTGGGTTTCGTGATGCGCATCTGTTCTTTCATGTATGTAGAGCCTCCTAGCGCTTTCGCGTTGTTCTGCGCGTTAAAGCGTTCTTGCGCAAAATCAGCTTCAGCAATGGTAGCAAAGCCCCGTTCGGCAAGGCAAAACAATGTGAAGGCGCACTACATAACACCAGGTAAATGCTTTAGCGCGGCCCATCCTGGTGCATTGCGGCGCACGAGCCGGCATCGACGAGCGGCCGGACGGCGCGCCCACAGCTGGCACCGCCCGGTACCGTGGCATGAAGCGGCGGCGCATCGTTTTAGAACAAGTTCATTTTTATTGATGAATCGAACATGAAGTGCGTTATGCTAATAACAAGAAAACGGTTGACGAGGGGATTTGAGAAACCGTTTCTTGCCGAATGCCAAACAGGGCAAGCGCTCCACGCAGCTCCCTGTTGCGCGCAACCTATTCTCGGTTGGCCCGGTTTCCGCAACATCGCTCGTCAATCAAACAGTTCGTTCCAGTATGAGAGGTGAAATCATGGAAATCACCATCACCGGCCGCAAGATGCCCATCACGGATGCTATCCGCTCCTACGCCGAAGAGAAGATCGGCAACTCCATGAAGGTCATGGACATCAGCCCCCTTACCGCCGAGGTAGTGCTCCAGGTAGAGAAGAACCCTGCCAACCCCACTCCTTGCAAGTGCGAGGTAACCATGCGCGCACGCGGCCATGTTATCCGCGTTGAGGAAAACGAGGAAACCATGTACGCGGCCATCGACGTTGCCGCCGCCAAGGTGCTGCGCCAGCTGCGTAAGTTCAAGACCCGCGTTATCGACAAGAAGATCGCCAGCGCCCCCAGCAAGGCTCAGGCTGCCGGCGAGCTCGACCTTGATGGCCTGATGAGCGAGCTTTCCCAGGACGACGAAGTGGTACGCGTGAAGGAACTGGTTCTGGAGCCCCTCACCGAGGAAGAGGCGCTTATCCAGATCGACCTTCTGGGCCACGACTTCTTCGCCTTCATCGATCGCGACACCAATGCCGTGAACATCCTGTACCGCCGCGAGCATGGCGGTTACGGCCTGCTGAAGGCCAAGGACGAATAACCCGGCCTACCCTAAACGCACAGAGGGTCGCTCACCAACGTGAGCGACCCTCTTTCTTTATGCGCTGAT
>CAVHGQ010000121.1:0-3170 GCA_963635335.1 Candidatus Melainabacteria bacterium
GCCTTCTTCAGGCCGTACTTCTTGCGCTCAACCATACGGGAGTCGCGCGTGAGGTAGCCAGCCTTCTTCAGCTCTGCGCGGTAGTCGCCAGCCTCAAGAAGAGCGCGAGCGATGCCGTGGCGAAGAGCGCCAGCCTGGCCGGAAACGCCGCCGCCATTGCAGCGAGCGATAACGTCGAAGTGATCCTTGGTGTCGGTAACCGCGAACGGGGTGGTAGCGTAGTCGACCAGAGCCTGACGACCGAAGTAGTCAACGCCCTCGCGGCCGTTAACGGTGACCTTGCCCGTGCCGGGGACGATGCGAACGCGAGCGATTGCGTTCTTGCGACGGCCGGTGCCGTAATACATAGCTTCGCCTGCCATTAGTTATCCTCCATCTTGATCTCGCGGGGCTGCTGAGCTGCGTGCGGATGCTCTGCGCCAGCGTAAACCTTGAGCTTCATGCCCATTGCACGGCCGAGCGTGTTCTTGGGAAGCATGCCCTTCACTGCGTGCTCGATGACGCGCTCGGGGTGCTTCTGCATTGCCTCCTGGAAGGTTTCGCACTTCAGGCCGCCGGGATAACCGCTGTGACGATAGTATTCCTTGCTGGTAGCCTTAACGCCGGAGATCTTGATCTTGTCAGCGTTGATGATGACCACGAAGTCACCGGTGTCAACGTGCGGCGTGTAGGTGGGCTTGTGCTTACCCTTCAGAATGTGAGCGGCCTTCGAAGCGACGCGGCCCAGAACCTGGTCCTCTGCGTCGATGAGAAGCCATTCGCGCTCAACTTCGTTGGGCTTTGCGTAATAGGTCTTCACAGTGTTCCTCCAATAAAGTAACAAGTGTCGTTTTTCAAAAGTTGCTGCCAACCCGAGGTGCGGGATCCTACTCCGCAGCTCCAGCTGCACTTCCGGACGCTACGTTGCGCGGGTTCTGGACAACCTTGCGCGACGGGCGCCGTTTCCGCTTCGCCGGAGTTCGAATCGCAAGCATGTACGGGGCTTTTGAAAGCGAACTTTTGCAGTTTAGCGTGTACGCGAACGCCACGCAATCGCAGCAGGCGGCCAAATTCCCCGCCCGCCGCCAATCTTCACGTTTTCCGCAGAAAACCCGGGGCGAGCCAGGTGCCGCCCCGCCGGGAAGCTAGGGACAGACCCCTTTAGCACAGCAGAGTGCGCGGCGAATCTTCCCGCGCACTCTGCTGTGCTAAAGGGGTCTGTCCCTGCTGGCACGCGGGGGCCGCCCTGGTGCGAGGGGCTGCCACGGCGCGCAGGCACGCTGCCCCGCCGGCACCCGCCGACCCGGCCGTCGGCACGCCCGCTGGCCCGCGAGCGCTCAGGCGGCGCCTACGCCTTGGTGAAGCCCTGCTCAGGGACGAGCGAGGCGCGCTGGTTCCACAGGGCGGAGGCAAGGGTGCTTATCTTGATGCGGTTCGAATCGCCATCGGGCAGGTTCGACATAATGGTAATGAGGTACGTCTTGCCGTTTTCCTCGATGATGCCGGCATCGCATACCGCATCGTCTTCGGTTCCGTTGATCCAGCCCGCCTTGTCGTACACCGTCACGGAGCCGCTGTCCCCGGACTCGGTTTCGGCAGAGCCCGTGTCAACGGTTTCCAGCTTGCCCAGAAGCGCTCCCCGCAGCTCCTGCAACGCACTGTTCACGCGTTCCTGCGTTGCCAGATCGGACGACGGGTCTATGCCGTAGCGGATCATGGAAACCTCCGTGCTGGAGAACATCTTCTTGGCCCATGAGGTGATTTCCTGGTTCGAGTCAGAGGAATTCAGGTACAAGTACGCGTTCATCCACAGCTTCAGCGACTCGCGCGCCGAATAGTGCGGGAACGAGGTGTCGTTGGCAAGCGATTCGGAGATGTTCATCGACTGCAGCCACGCCGAAAGCGACTGCGACGCGGCGCCCTCGAACTGGCGGCGCATACGGTAATACGAGTTGTTGTCGGAGTCGATGATGGCGCTTTGCGCGTTGGCGTTCACCTTCGCCATGCTGGTCTGCCCGGTTTCCAGCGCCTGCTGGCAGCCGTAGATAAGAATGTGCCCCTTGAACGACGAAGCGCCGTATACGCGCTGGTCAAGGTTGTAGACGTAGCCACTGCCCGTATCCATGTCCACCAGGGCGAAGCCCACCGTTTTACCGCTGCCGGTAATGGCGGAAATCGCATTCTGCACCTCGGTTTGGCCTTCGCTGGAAAGCTGCGGGACATAGCAGGCGCTTGAATCGGCCAGGGAAATGCCCGTTACGGACGTGCCCGGGTCGGACACGCTATCGATGCCCTTGATGGTGGGGTTGTAGCGGATGGAAAGCGGCGTGGGCTGGTCGGTTTCCTGCGGGGTGGCGTCTGCGGGCGCCGAAGAGCACGAGCTGACGGCTCCCACCAACAACACGGCGATGAGCACAACCGCGATTATCGCCAGCACCGGCATGAAGGTTGCCAGCCGCCATGAGGAATTCGAGACACGATCGGCCGCCCAGGAAGAATTCAGGTTCTGGCTTCGGCCGCGAGAGCGGTCGGCATGCCTTTCTTCCTGGAGGTGGGAGAAGCGATCCCAGCCGTCCATGTTGCTAGAGGCGTGCTGACGCTCGGAGCGCTGCTCGCCGCCGCGGCTGCGAGCTGGCCTTTCATCGGAACGGGAACGGCGGTGGTCGCGTTCAGTCCGTTCGCTTTCCCACCCATCGTGGGAACGGCTGCGGTTTCGCCCCGATCGCTGATCCCGCTCGCTTTCGTGGGACCAGCTGTGCGAAGGGCGCGCTGTGCGCTCGGAGCTGCGCCCACTGCGGGAATCGTGATCGTGAGAGCTGCGGGAACGCCCCGCTCCTTCGCGTTCTTCGGAGCGAGAGAGACGGGATTGGGGGCTGCGTGCATCGAAATGATCGCGGCGGGAGCCGGAACGCGAAGAGCCTTCGCGCGCACTTCCGGCACGCGTGCCCCGATCGCGGCTTCCCCAGCTATCGCTATAGCGGCCATCGCTGCGGGAAGAGCGAGCTTCACTGCTTCGGCTGCTTCGCCAAGATGAATTCGATGTCGAGCGATTTTGCATAGGCGCATAATACCAGCTCGCAGCCGAAAGCGGCTGTTTGTTTACATGGCAATTTGCAAAAGTTCGGTCAGAGCAACTTTTAATTGAACATTAGCTTGGATTTGTTCAATTTTCAGCATGGGAACCGCGTGCC
>CAVHGQ010000121.1:3208-4948 GCA_963635335.1 Candidatus Melainabacteria bacterium
TGGCTGACGCCACGGCCGCCGGCGGCCTTGCCAGCAATGCTTCTTTTATACTGATAACACACCAACGAAGGGCACCCGGGAAAGCCGCCCTTCTGGATGCATCGGCAAAGATGCCGCAAGCCACGCAAGGGGAAGGCGAGGCTCCCATGGCCTATATCGAGTTCGACAACGTAACCAAAACCTACGGCGAAGGCGCCGCGCAGATCCATGCGCTCAACGGCGCCAGCTTCCAGGTGGAGCGTGGCGAGCTGGCCGTTATCCTGGGCGCTTCCGGCGCGGGCAAGACCACCGCGCTGAACATCCTGGGCGGCATGGACGGCGCCACTTCAGGGCGCGTGATGGTAGACGGGCGCGACATCGCCCGCTGCAGCGAATCGCAGCTGGTGGAGTACCGCCGCGCCGCCGTGGGCTTCGTGTTCCAGTTCTACAATCTGGTGCCCAGCCTTACCGCGCTGGAAAACGTGGAGCTGGCCAGCCAGATCTGCCCCGATTCGCTTGATGCCGAGGAAACGCTTCGCCGCGTTGGCCTGGGGCAACGTCTGAACAACTTCCCCGCCCAGCTTTCCGGCGGCGAGCAGCAGCGCGTGGCCATCGCCCGCGCCCTTGCGAAGAACCCGAAGCTCTTGCTGTGCGACGAGCCCACGGGCGCGCTGGACTACAAAACCGGCAAGCAGATATTGCAGCTGTTGCAGGACACCTGTCGAAACGAGGGAATCACCGCGCTCATCATCACCCACAACGCCGCGCTGGCCCCCATGGCCGACCGCGTGATACAGGTGAACAGCGGGCGCGTTACCAGCACGCAGCTGAACCCCAGCCCCACGCCTATCGCGAGCATCGAGTGGTAGGCCAATGGCAAGCGCACTGCGGAAAGACACCCTGCGGACCATCGCGCGCGAGCGGAAGCGTTTCATTTCCATCCTGCTTATCTGCGTGCTGGGCACCACCATGGTGTGCGGCCTGCGCGCCGCCTGCGTTGACCTGCGGCAATCGGCCGATTCGTTCTTCGCGCAGCAGGGCCTGTACGACCTGCGCATCCAGAGCACGCTGGGGCTTACCGAAGAAGATGTGGATGCGGTTGCCGCGCTGGACGGGGTGGCCGAAGCTGCCGGTGCCTACGAGGAAACCACCTACACGCAGCTGGGCAGCAAGCGCGCCAGCGTGGGGGTGAAGGCGCTGCAGGGCAGCTTCAACCAGCCCTACCTGCTTGATGGGCGCCTGCCCGAAACCGCTGGTGAGGTGGCCGTTACCGAGAACTACCTTGCCGATTCCGGCGCCCAGATAGGCAGCACGGTTTCGCTGGAGCCGGGCGACAACGAGGTATTCGAGCGTTGCGAGTACACCATCGTGGGCACGGTGATCGATCCCACCGAACTCACCAACCCCAACGGATCCATCGCCGTGCGCGCCAGCGCCAGCCCCGACTACCAGTTCTTCACCACGGCCGATGCCGTAAGCGCCGATGCCTTCACCGCGCTCTATATCCACGTGCGCAACGAGCAGGGCGCCGCCGCCTATTCCAGCGAGTACAAGGCGCTGCTCGATGCGGTTGAGCAGCAGGTCCATGGCATCAAGGAAGAGCGCGAGCAGGCGCGCAGCCAGCAGATCCGCGATGACACGCTGGCCAAGATAGACGAGCAGGAGCAAACCGCCAACGACGAGTTCGCCAGCACGCAGGAGCAGCTGGATAGCGCCCAGGCAACCATCGATTCCGGCAAGCAGGAGATTGCCGCCAACCGC
>CAVHGQ010000122.1:0-4945 GCA_963635335.1 Candidatus Melainabacteria bacterium
TGATGCAGGCGCCGACGATGATGCCCACGATTTCGGGGCGCAGGTACTGAACGGTGTCGTTGGTCTGCAGTTTCATGGCGCCAGCGGTATCGCGCACGAAGCACGCGATGCAGATTGCCATGTTGCCCGGGTTGCCGTTGGATGCCAGAAGCACGGCAACGGCGGCGGCAACAACACCGCCTATGGCCAAGATGATGTGCTCTTTCTTAGTAGAGTCCATTTCTACTCCTTTGGGGAATTTGGCATGCCGATGCAAAGGTAAGGGAGGCGCACGGGCACGCCGACAAACAGGAAGTGCCGCTCGGCGGCGGCTGCAGAAATTGGAAGCCTGTTGCAGATAGGGGCTTCGTTGAAGGGGTTGGGGAACCCCTGATCAAACGCCCGCGAGCCGATCGGATGGCAGAATCATCGTGCTCCTGGGCGTGCGATCAACCGGATTATAGCCATTTTGCACAGGCTGCCAAGCCGTTTATCCACCTCAGTGACAAGTTTTGCCCGCTCAGCGGACGCAGGCGGCACACGGCGCGGCGCGAACCTATAATCCCAGGTTGAAAATAAGACTGAAAGGAAGCGTATGCCGAACGATTCCCTCAACGCAGCACTGCGCCAACTCCCCTCCGTCGACGAGGTCTTGAACGCCCTGCCCTTGGGAGCCCTGGAGGGCAGCCTGCCCCACGATTCACTGGTGTCCTGCATCCGCGCCCAGATAGATTGCTGCCGTGCAAAGATCCTGGCAGGCCAGGCAGGAGCACCTGATCTTGATGCCGTATGCTGCGGGGTGATGGAGCGCATCCGCAAGCAAAGCAGCCCCTCGCTCAAGCGCGTCATCAACGCCACCGGCGTGGTAGTGCACACCAACCTTGGGCGCAGTGCGCTGGCGGAAGAAGCCGTTGCATCTGCCGCACAGGCCGCAGGCGCGTACTCCACGCTGGAATACGACCTGGAATCCATGCAGCGCGGCAGCCGCCACAGCCATTGCGAGAGCCTTATCTGCGCGCTTACCGGAGCCGAGGCCGCCATCGCCGTGAACAACAACGCTGCTGCCGTGCTGATGGTGCTGAACGAATTCGCCAAGGGAAAGCAGGCCGTGATATCCCGCGGCGAGCTTATCGAGATCGGCGGGTCCTTCCGCATCCCCGACATCATGGACTTCTCGAACGCGCAGATGGTGGAAGTGGGCACCACGAACAAGACCCACCCTGCCGACTACGAGCGTGCCATCACGCCCGAAACGGCGATGCTGCTGAAGGTGCACACCTCGAACTACCGCCTGGTGGGCTTCACCGAATCGGTGAGCGCGAAGGAGCTGAAGCGCGTGGCCGAGGAAGAGAACGCACGCCGCGCTTCGCAGTCGCCCGCCGCAGAACCCCTGCTGGTATACGAGGACTTGGGTTCCGGCATGCTCATCGGTCTTCCCGAGTTGGGCGACCACGGCGAGCCCACGGTGGCAGAGGCGCTGCGCGGCTGCGACCTGGTATCGTTTTCGGGCGACAAGCTGCTGGGCGGGCCGCAAGCCGGCATTATCGTAGGAGCGAAACCCCTGATAGACCGCCTGAAGAAGAACCCCCTTGCCCGCGCACTGCGCCTGGACAAGATGACCATCGCCGCACTGGAGGCAACGCTTCGGCTGTATTTGAGCCCTGAAACGGCGAAGCAGCGCATCCCCACCCTGCGGATGCTTACGGCAAGCGCCGCCGAAATGGAGCAGGCAGCCGACAGCCTTACCAACCTGGTCAACTCCACTTGCAAGGGGTTGTGCAGCGCCACCACCATCCCCGATGTCTCACGCGCCGGCGGCGGGTCGCTACCCATGGTGGACATCCCCTCGTTCGCAACCGAGGTAACCCTTGAACGCGGCAACGCACAGGAATGCGTCGCCTTCCTGGAACAGCGCTGGCACGTTCCCATCATCGCGCGCATCGCGCACGAGAAGGTTGTGTTCGGCGTACGCACCCTGATGGGCGAAGAGGATACCGAGCAGATAGTCAAGGCGCTGAACGCCTACCTTCAGCAAGCGAACGCCCCGGAAAAGGAGTAGCCATGGCCGAAAAAGGAAAGAACCGCCATCTGGTTTTGGGCACTGCCGGGCACATCGACCACGGCAAATCGACGCTTATCCAGGCGCTGACCGGGACCGACCCGGACCGCCTGGCCGAAGAGAAGCGACGCGGCATCACCATCGAGCTGGGCTTCGCCGAGCTCCCCTTGCCCGACGGCACCACCATGGGCGTGGTGGACGTTCCCGGCCACGAGCGCTTCGTGCGCCAGATGATCTCGGGCGCAACCGGCATCGACCTGGCGCTGGTGTGCATCGCCGCCGACGACGGCATCATGCCGCAGACGCGCGAGCACCTGGCCGTGCTGGAACTTTTGGGTGTGACCGACTGCGTTATCGCGCTTACCAAGTGCGACCTGGTGGACGGGGAATGGATCGAGCTGGTTTCCGGCGAGATCGCCGACGAACTGGAAGGCACTCCCTTCCAGAACGCCCCCCAGGTGCCCGTTTCCGCCCGCACCGGCGAAGGGCTGGATACCCTGCTGGCAACGCTGGCAGAGCAAGCTGCCAAGGTTGAAGAGACCACGAAAACGGGCAGCGTGCGCCTACCCATCGACCGCGTGTTCACCATCAAGGGCGCGGGAACCGTTATCACCGGCACCCTGTGGCAAGGCACCGTGAAGCCGGGCGATGAGCTTGAGGTTCTGCCTTCCGGCCTGGTAGCGCGCGTGCGCACCGTTCAGGTTCACGACCAGGAAGTACCGCAAAGCGTTGCCGGCAACCGCACCGCGCTGAACTTGGCAGGCTTGAAGACAACCAATGTGCAGCCGGGCGATTTCCTGGCAACCCCCGGCACCCTGGAGGCCACCAACCGCTTCGATGCGCGCTTCACCTACCTGCCCACGCTGCCTTCCGAGCGGCCGCTGGAAAGCGGGGCTCGCGTGCACGTTTCCCATGGCACGCGCGAGGTTACCGGCCGCCTGCTGTTCATGGACGGGAAAGCCCAGGTGAACCCACGGGAAACGGTATATGCGCAGCTTCGGCTGGATGCCGAGCTTCCCGTTTCACATGGTGACCGCTTCATCGTCCGCTCGTTTTCGCCCGTTCACGTCATCGGCGGCGGCACCGTGCTGAACAGCCAGCCGCGCCATCGCACCAACCTCGACGATGCCGACCGCGCTCTGCTGGAAGCGTTGGCTCAAAGCGACAAGCTTGCCATGTGCCATGCAGCCATAGACGCCGATACCGTTCCGGTGAGCATCCAGGAGATCGCCCGCATCACAGGTCTTGCCCCTTCCAAAGTGAAAGACCTGCTCTGCAAGGAAGAAGCATCCGCGAAGAAGCCCGCCTACATCCACCTCGACGAAGAAGCGCAGTACTGGGCCAAACCCGCAACCATGCAGAAGCACGTTATGACGATGGAGAACCTACTAATGAAGTTCCACGCGCAGAACCCGGAAGCCACCGGTTTGGCGAAAGCCTCGCTGCAGCAGCAATACCCCCGCCATCTAACCGAAGGAAGCTTCGAGGCGCTGTTCGCCCAGGCAGTGGATAGCGGCAAACTCGTGTTCGCCAAGGGCGAGGTAAGCCACCCCAAGGCAGGGGCCGGCGCACGCAACTCGGAAAACCAAACCGCCGATACGCTGCTGAGCGTTCTGAAGGAACAGGGCACCACGCCTGCGCCCCTCGACGCGGTGTTCGAGGAGGCAGGGCTCACCAAGGCACAGGGCAACAAGGCCGTCCTTGTGTTGGAAGAACGCGGGCAAGCCCAGCGCATCGACCGCACGTTCTGCTTCGCGGCAGAAGCGCTCGCCCAGCTTCAGGATGCACTGGTTGCGTACCTGCGGGAAAACGGCAGCGCTACCGCAGCAGAGCTTAAAACGGCCATGGGCACCAGCCGCAAGTACGCTATCCCGCTGCTGGAGTACTTCGATGGGAAGAAGGTCACTAAGCGCGAAGGCGACAAGCGCGTGCTGTTCGCCAGCTAGCACGTTTGCCGGAATGGGAAATTATTCTCGTTCACGGATAAAAGCCAGCCCGCCTGCCGAAACAGACGGTTGCCGGGTTGGTTCGCACCGCGGCTCACGCTACGATAGCAAAGCTTTCCGAAATGGAGACGAATGGGTCCTGGTGGGCCCCGCGGCCTTCAAAGCCGTTGTGAGGCGCGCAGAACGTCTTGGGTGTGTTCGATTCGCACACGTCTCCGCCAAATCATCCGGCGCCGCCCCAACCCTGGGGCGGCGCCTTCGTTTTCGCGGCAAAGCAGGCATTTCAGTTGCTTGCCCCTAGAACCAGCGCATGCCCTCTGGAGACATTCGTTTTCTGCAGAAATTGAACCATCAAAGTTCAATTTTTCCAATTTGTTCACCGTAAATTGAACCTTTGAACTACAATCAAACCTGTCGTTCAAACAAAATTGAACTTCCTATGCAACCAAACAAAGCGGCGGGCACCCGCCCACCGCACAGCAAACGGAGGCCCAATGGAGCAGGGAAACTTCTCGCAACGCCTTAAGAAGGCGATGGCGAATGCCAACCTGAAGCAGGCAGACCTTATCCATGCCGCGCAGAAACAAGGGGCAAAGCTAGGCAAGAGCCAAGTGAGCCAGTACGTCAGCGGCAAAACCATCCCCCGCCCCGATGCCATGGCCACCCTTGCCAAGATCCTGAACGTTTCCCCTGCTTGGCTGGCAAAGGGCGTCGGCGAAAGCGGGCCCAATTCCGCGCCCAGCCCAAGCCCTGCGCCGGCGGCAAGCGCCGCGGCAACAGCCGCCGCCACCGCCTCCGCACCCGCTTCCGCACCCGCATCCGCAGCTGCCGCTGAGCCTACCACCGCAGCGTCGCCCGCAACCAGCGCCCCGCCCAACCAAGCCGAACCTGACACCAAGCCCGCACGCAACCAAACCCAACACCAAGGAAGTGCCCCCATGCGCCAGTTCAAGAAATCCTC
>CAVHGQ010000123.1:0-4918 GCA_963635335.1 Candidatus Melainabacteria bacterium
GGCGAGGACGCCAAGATCATCTACTTCGACAACGGCATCGAGCAGCGCATGAACGGCACCTGCGCCGGCGGCACGGGCGCGTTCATCGACCAGATGGCCGCCTTGCTGGACACCGATGCCACCGGCTTGAACGAGCTGGCCCAGCGCCATACCGTTTTGTACCCCATCGCCAGTCGTTGCGGCGTGTTCGCGAAGACCGACGTACAGCCTCTTTTGAACGAGGGCGCGAAGAAGGAAGACATCGCCGCTTCCATCTTCCAGTCGGTAGTAACCCAGACCATCTCCGGCTTGGCTTGCGGCCGTCCCATCCGCGGTTACGTTGCGTTCTTGGGCGGCCCCTTGCAGTACCTGCCTGAGCTGCGCAAGCGCTTCTACGAAACCTTGGAGCTTGACGAAGAGCACATCATCGTGCCCGACAACGCCCACCTGTTCGTTGCCAGCGGTTGCGCTCTGGCTGGTTCCGGGGCGAAGGCGGAACTGCTTTCCAGCGTTGTTGAACGCTTGGAGAACCTGGGCGATGTGCAGGGCAGCGAAGTGGTTCGCCTGCCCCCGCTGTTCAAGGACGAGGCTGATTACGCCGAGTTCAAGGGCCGTCACGACAACGAGAAGGTGCGCCGTGCCGACCTGGCAACGTATGAAGGCACGGCCTATCTTGGCATCGATGCGGGTTCCACCACCTTCAAGAGCGCGCTTATCTCGGAAGACGGCGCGCTTCTGTGGAGCAGCTATGTGAACAACAAGGGCGACGTGCTGGGGTGCGCCAAGCGCGCGGTGGCCGAGCTGTATCAGACGCTTCGCACCGATGAGCAGGGCAACCCCAAGGTGACCATCGGCCATGTGACCGTGACCGGCTACGGCGAGGCCTTGCTGCTGGAGGCCCTGCGCGTCGACTCCGGCGAGATCGAGACGGTTGCTCACCTGCGCGGCTCCCAGGAAATGCTGCCCGGCGTCGAGTTCATCCTGGACATCGGCGGCCAGGACATGAAGTGCCTGCGCGTGAAGGACGGCGTGATCGACCACATCATGCTGAACGAGGCATGCTCTTCCGGCTGCGGCAGCTTCATCGAGAGCTTTGCAAGTGGCCTGAACCTCGATGTTTCCGAGTTCGCTCATAGCGCTATCAAGGCAGAGCACCCGGTTGATCTGGGCAGCCGCTGCACGGTGTTCATGAACAGCCGCGTGAAGCAGGCCCAGAAGGAAGGCGCCACGGTGGGCGACATCGCCGCCGGCCTTGCGCTTTCGGTTATCAAGAACGCTCTGTTCAAGGTTATCAAGATCCGCGACCCGCGCGAGGTGGGCAAGAAGGTTATCGTGCAGGGCGGCACGTTCCTGAACGACGCGGTACTGCGCGCGTTCGAGCAGCTTGCCGAAACCAACGCCGTGCGCCCCGACATCGCCGGCAACATGGGCGCCTTCGGTGCTGCACTTCTGGCGCGCGACCGCGCCCATTTGGCAGAGGCACAGACCGGCCAGCGTGCGCATACCAGCATGCTGGGCCTGCAGGCCCTCAACGACTTGGAGCCCACCCATCGCAACGTGCGCTGCAAGGCCTGCTCCAACCATTGCCTGCTCACCATCAACGACTTCGGTGTAGACGAGGCCACGGGCAAGCATCGCCGCTTCATCACGGGCAATCGCTGCGAGAAGGGCGCGGGCTTGGCGCAGGAAGCAGCCAAGGTGCCCAACCTCTTCGACTACAAGACCCAGCGCATGTTCGAGTGCTACACGCCGCTTTCGAAGGAAGAGGCAACGCGCGCCACGGTTGGTATCCCGCGTGCCCTTAACATGTACGAGAACTACCCGTTCTGGTTCACCTTCTTCACGAAGCTGGGCTTCCGCGTGGAGCTTTCCGATCCTTCCACCAAGAAGACCTACGAAGCCGGCATCGAATCGATGCCGTCTGAAAGCGTGTGCTACCCGGCCAAGCTTTCCCATGGCCATATCATGAACCTGCTGGAAAAGGACATCGACTTCATCTGGATGCCGTGCGCAAAGTACGAGCGCCAGGAAGACGAAACCGCAGGCAACCACTTCAATTGCCCCATCGTGATGAGCTACTCCGAGGCGCTGAAGCTCAACGTCGATGCGCTTAACGAGACCGATATCCAGTTCTTGAACCCCTTCGTGCCGTACCACATGAAGGACAAGCTGAAGGAGCGTCTGTACGTCGAGCTGGTGGAAAAGCACCCCGAGCTCATGGGTTCGGGTTCTGCTCCCACCCAGGCCGAAATCGACGCTGCGGTGGATGCGGCCTGGGCTGAAGACGAGCAGGTGCACGAGGATATCCATAACAAGGGCATGGAAACCCTGAAGTGGATCGAGGAGCACGGTGTGCACGGCATCGTTTTGGCAGGCCGCCCGTACCATGGCGACCCGGAGATCAACCACGCCATCCCCGAGTTGCTTACCAGCTTTGGCCTGGCGGTGTTCACCGAGGATTCCGTTGCGCACCTGGGCCAGGTGGAACGTCCGCTGCGCGCGGTTGACCAGTGGATGTACCACACGCGCCTGTACCGTGTCGCGAAGGTGGTAACCCAGCGCGACGACCTGGACATGATCCAGCTGAACAGCTTCGGCTGCGGCCTGGACGCCATCACCACTGATCAGGTGCAGGAGATTCTGGAAGGCTCCGGCAAGATCTACACGGTGCTGAAGATCGACGAGGTCTCCAACCTGGGTGCTGCCCGTATCCGCGTGCGCAGCCTTCTTGCCGCGTTGAAGGATCAGGCCGATGAGCGTGCTGAGCAGACTGCCGTTGCCGGTGGCTGCCCTGCCTGCGGCATCGATGCCGACAAGCTTGCGGCCGATGTGGCTGCGCGCGAAGCCGCCATCGAGGCGAAAACCGGCAAGCGCGAGGCCGAGGCGGGGGCTGCGGTTGCTGCCGAACTGGCGCGCACCGAGGCCGGCCAGCCTACCAGCACGCATCTTCGCGAAGCCGAGAGCACGGCCTTCGAGAAGGTGCAGTTCACCAAGGAAATGAAGGAAGCGGGTTACACCATCCTGTGCCCGCAGATGGCACCCATCCACTTCGATTTGCTGGTGCCCATCTTCCGCGCGAACGGGTACAACCTGGAATTGCTGCCCGCCGTGGACCACGGCGCGGTCGACGCCGGCCTGAAGTACGTGAACAACGACATCTGCTACCCGTCAATCTTGGTTACCGGGCAGATCATGGAAGCGGTAACCTCCGGGCGCTACGACACCGACAAGCTCGCCGTCATCATCACGCAGACGGGCGGCGGCTGCCGTGCCACCAACTACATCTCGCTTATCCGCAAGGCCCTGAAGGCGGCCGGCCTGCCGCATATCCCGGTAATCTCGCTGGCGTTCAAGAAGCTCGACGAAACGAACCCGGGTTTCAAGATCACGGCCACTATGCTCTACAACGCTATCTTCGCGCTGGAATACGGTGACATGCTGATGCAGTGCCTGTACCGCACGCGCCCCTACGAGATAGAGCCCGGCTCGGCGCAGCGCCTGTTCGACTACTGGATGGCGAAGTGCAAGGCTCAGGTTCAGGAAGGCGAGAAGTTCGGCCGCTACAAGAAGACCGTCCGCGCTATTGTGGAGGACTTCGACAACCTGCCGTTGCAGGGCGAGGGGACGAAGCCGCGCGTGGGCGTTGTGGGCGAGATCTTGGTGAAGTTCCATCCCACGGCGAACAACCAGGTGGTAGATGTGATCGAGGCCGAAGGCTGCGAAGCAGTGGTTCCCGGCCTTATCGAGTTCTTCCTGTTCGGCATTGCCGGCTCCATTTTCCAGCAGGAAGGCGTGGGCAAGTCGAAGAAGGGCGCTGCCGGTGCTAAGGCGGCGCTGAAGATGATCGCCAAGCTGCGCAAGCCCGCCAACGACGCGCTCGAGAAGTCGAGCCGTTTCGAGGCTCCCACCGACATCTTCGAGTTGGCAAGCTACGCCGAGGAGATCCTTTCCCTGTGCAATTCCATGGGCGAGGGCTGGCTGCTTACCGCCGAGATGTGCGAGCTCATCCGCAACGGCGCTCCCAACATCGTTTGCGCCCAGCCCTTCGCCTGCCTGCCTAACCATGTGGTGGGCAAGTCGGTGATCAAGGAGTTGCGCCGTCGTTACAAGGGCACCAATATCGTTGCCGTCGACTACGACCCCGGCGCTTCCGAGGTGAACCAGCTCAACCGCATCAAGCTGATGATCAGCGTGGCGAAGGCGAACCTTGAAGAGCAGCAGAAGGCCGCATCAGCACCGCAGGGCTCCACCGAGGAATTCCATACGGAAGACGAGGTGCAAACCACCCAGGCCTAGGCGCGGGCGGTTCGTCAGCGGCTTCCCGGCCATCAACCACAGAACGCAATCGAAGAGGCAGGCGACGTAGGTGCGCCTGCCTCTTCTTTCAGCGGGGTGCCGTCTTTTCGGTTGCGCGCTGTTGTTGAACGCGTTCTATAGGTAGAATCGCATGCGCTGTGGAAATGGTGTTCGACATAGTGGGCAATCTGTTCGGCGTGGAGCCCTGGGGGCTTGCCGTCATTCTTGCACTGGTGTTCCTGGCTGGCTACGTGGATGCCATCGCCGGCGGCGGCGGGCTTATCAGCCTGCCGGCCTACATGATCGCCGGCGTGCCCACGCATGCGGCCATCGCTACCAACAAGCTCAGCTCTTCCATGGGCACGGCGGTTGCCACCTTCCATTACGCGAAGTCGGGCATGATAAACCTGCGCCTGGCGCTTCCGAGCATCGCGTTCGCCTTCGCTGGATCTGCAATAGGCTCCAACCTGCTGCTTTTGGTCGATGATGGCTTCCTTCGAGTGTTCCTGCTGGTTCTTCTGCCCCTTACGGCCATCTACGTGATGCGGTCGAAGTCGTTCGACGCCGCGGGCCTGGAATCGTACAGCGCGAAGAAGACCGCGCTGCTGTGCATGGGCATTGCCCTGTGCGTGGGCATCTACGA
>CAVHGQ010000124.1:0-4899 GCA_963635335.1 Candidatus Melainabacteria bacterium
GCGCACAAAGTGTTTCATATTGGAAACGAAACGGGGTTGCTTTTCCCACTAGCCTTCGAGCAACGAGGCATCGGCGGCGATCAAAACTTAATCGAGCGCGTTGATCTTCTCTACGCGGCCGGCGTGGCGACCACCGGCGAACTCGGTGGTAAGGAACGCATCAAGGATGCGCTCATTGTCTTCAAGCGAGACGAAACGACCGGACAGGGTGATGACGTTGGCGTCGTTATGCTCGCGGCACAGCACGGCGAAATCGCGACGGACCACGTTCGCGGCGCGGATGCCCTTGATCTTGCCTACCGCCATGGCCATGCCGATGCCCGTGCCGCATACCAACACGCCCCGGTCGGCTTCGCCCGACTGAACGTCGTTGCCAACCAGAACCGCGAAATCGGGGTAGTCGACACGCGAGTCGTTTTCAGGGCCACGATCCAGCACCTCGTGCCCTTCGCGCCTCAAATAAGCAACAAGGTCTTGCTTCTGTTCGAATCCGGCATGGTCCGATGCGATGGAGATCTTCATGGCGCCTTTCCCTTTCCCGTTTGCGCACTCATTTGCAGGGGCACGGCGGCGCCCCGTTTGAACTCGAGCTGATTGTACTCGATGAATGTTTCGGGAAAAGGGGCTGGCGGTAACGAAACAAGGCCGTATCAGTAAGCGGCGCCCTATGAAGAGCGAGTGCGATCCACGCACTCGTGCCACTTCCCCATCATGCCGGCGCGGGCCTGGGCATCGAGCTTCGGCTGGAACGAGCGCTCTACGGCACGGAGCAAGGAAAGCTCTTCGGTGCTTTTCCAGAACCCGGAGGAAAGGCCGGCGAGGTAGGCCGCACCGAGCGCGGTGCTCTCCACGCATTCCGGCCGCTCGATTGCCGCACCGATTATGTCGGCGCAGCATTGCAGCATGAAATCGTTCTTGCACGCGCCGCCATCCACCGCCAGGGTGGAAACCTGTATCCCGGAATCACGTGCCATGCCCTCCAGGATGTCCTGCACCTGGAACGCCTGCGCTTCCAGGCACGCGCGCACCACATGTGCCTTCGTTGCGCCGCGGGTAAGCCCGTAGATGGCGCCGCGCGCCTGCGCATCCCAGTACGGGGCGCCCAGGCCGGTGAACGCCGGAACCACCACAACGCCGGCGGAATCGGGAACGCTTTGCGCCAGGGAATCGGTTTCCGCCGGATCGGAGATGATGCCGAGGCCGTCCTTGAGCCACTGGATAAGGGCGCCCGCCATGAAGACGCTGCCCTCCAGCGCGTACTCCAGCCCCTGATGCCCCGGGGCGGAAGCCGCCACCGTGGAGACCAGGCCATGGTTGGAGCTGCAAGCACGGCCACCCGTGTGCATAAGCAGGAAGCAGCCGGTGCCGAACGTGGCCTTCGCCTGGCCGGGCTCGAAGCAGCATTGCGCGAACAGGGCCGACTGCTGGTCGCCCGCAACGCCGCAAATGGGAATGGAACCGGCGATGACCGGGTGATCCATGAGCCCGAACGAGCCGGAAGAGGGGCGCACCTCGGGGAGCATGGACATGGGCACATCGAACAGCTCGCACAGCCACGGGTCCCATGCGCCCTCATGGATGTTGAAGAGCATGGTGCGGCTGGCGTTGGTGGGGTCGGTGGCGTGCACCTTCCCACGGGTCAGGTTCCACACCAGCCACGAGTCCACCGTTCCGAAGGCAAGCTCGCCCGCCTCAGCGCGTTGGCGGGCGCCGGGAACCTGATCCAAGATCCAGGCGATCTTGCTGGCGGAATAGTAGGCGTCGGGGATAAGCCCCGTGCGGCGCGTTACCTCGTGCGCGGTGAACGCATCGGCGCAGCGCGCTTCCACGATGTCGGTTGTGCGCCGGCACTGCCACACGATGGCGTTGTAGATGGGCTCGCCAGTGGCGCGGTCCCACACCGCCGTGGTCTCGCGCTGGTTGGTTATGCCCACCGATTCCACCTGTTCTGCGGAAACGCCCGTGGAAACCAGCAGTTCCGCCAGGACCTTCAGCTGGCTGGAGAGGATGTCATTGGGAGAATGCTCAACCCAGCCGGGCTTGGGGAACAGCTGGGGAAAGGCGCTCTGCGCCATGCCGCGGATGCGCCCCTGGCGGTCCACCAATACCGCACGGGAGGAAGTGGTCCCTTGGTCGAGCGCGATAACGTACTCGCCCATAGCTACTTCCCTTCCGTGGGTTCGGCGGCAGGTTCGGCGCCGGATTCCGTGCTTGATTCGGCACTTGATTCGACGCTGGCTTCGGCGCCGGGTTCGGCACTTGATTCGACGCTGGCTTCGGCGCCGAGCTCGGAACCCACGCCGTAGATCTGTTCCATCTGGGCCTTCGACCGGGCAACCTCGCCCAGCACCATGCGCTCGGTGAACCATTCCTCAACATCGGCGTACACCAGCGAGCGCTGCGGCTCGTTCAATATCTCGTGGCGCATATGCGGATAGAGCACGACCTGCACGTCTTCCACGCCCTGGGCTCGATACAGGTCGGCGGCGCTCTGCACGCCCTTGCCGCAAGCGCCCACCGGGTCTTCGGCGCCGGCGATGAATAGCAGGGGCAGCGAATCGGGCACGGCCGCCGCGCCCTTCTTGCTGGATGCCTCCTGCGTAAGGTCGGTAAGGGTGGCATACCCGCCCACCGAGAACATCTGCCCGGAAAAGGGGTCGGCCTCGTAGGCATCCACCACGGCGGGGTCGGTGCATATCCAATCATTGGGAGTGCGCGCGTCCTTGATGGACGAGGAAAACGCGCCCACCACCAGGGAATCCACCGTTTTCGAGCGATATTCTTCGCCGCGGACGGCGCCGATAAGGCGCGAAAGGGTGCGCCCCGCCAGGGAAACCGCGCGCGGCTGATTGCCCGTGCCGCACAGAACGACGCCGGCAAGCCCCTCGGGGTTGCGCGCCATGCTCACGCGCGCCACGAAGCTTCCCATAGAATGGCCGAACAGGAACAACGGCAGGGTTCCGTCTTCGCGCACGAAAGCAAGCGCGGCCTTGCGGACGCGCAGCACATCTTCCAGAAGGATCTCCTTGCCGCCGCGAAGAGGAAGATTCCCCAGCTCATCGGGCGAACCGACGCTTTTGCCGTGGCCGATGTGGTCATGGCCGAACACCACGTAGCCAAGCCCCGCCAGAAAGCGCGCGAACGAGTCGTAGCGCTCAATGTGCTCGGCCATGCCGTGGATCAGCTGCACCACGCCGCGCCTGCTGTACACCGGGTCGGGCAACCACAGCAAAACGCGCAACCAGGATTTTCCATCGGCGGAAAGTGTGGAGCTTTCCTGCCGGAGCGGGTAGATGTTGCGTCCCATTGCCCGCTCCTAGGAAAGCGCGCGGATATCGGAAATGGTGATGGCGCCTTCCCTCATGAGCACCGGATGGTCGCCCGAAGCGCAGTCGACGATAGTGGAGGCGATGCCGCTCTTCTCTTCCTCGTCGGAGATGGCGGCACCCACCGCCGCGAAGATAGAGGGGTCTATCTCGTCGAACGCGATGGTGTTCTTCTGCCCCGAGATGTTGGCCGAGGTGGTGGCGATGGGGCAACCAAGCTGGGCAATGAGCTTATGGGCGGTAGGATTCGCCGGCATGCGCAGGCCGATTGTTCCCTCTTCAGAGCGGAATGCCTCGGGGACTCGATCGCTCGCCTTCACGATGATGGTGAGCGGCCCAGGCCAGAACGTGCGCGCAAGGGCGAAGGCGAAGTCGGGAACGACTTTGCCGTACTCGGAGAGGTCCTCAACGCTGCCCACCAGCCAAGCGATGGGCTTGCTGTGGTCACGGTGCTTGATAGCGAAAAGGCTTTCAGGGCTGGGCGCGTGCAGGACGGAAACGCCCAAGCCGAACAGGGTGTCGGTCGGAAAAACGACAGGCTGGCCGTGCTTGAGCGCAGCCAACGCCTCTGGAAGGGTTTGCGGGGTCTGAGACATATGCATCAGCTTTCGTGTTTGAGGTGTATTGACCACGCGGGCCTTGCGGCATACGCGGTGCTAGGCAGAGTCACAGTCCCTTTATCATACCGTGCCTTGCTACACCGAAAAGGCGGAAACACCATTTGGAATAGCGATCAACCCATTCGTTACCTTGGAGTCGGGAGATCAGCGGTACTGCTGCGCAACCTTCTGGGCAACACGCAACCCATCGCATGCGGCCGACATGATACCCCCGGCAAAGCCCGGGCCTTCCCCACAGGGAAACACCCCGTTGCCCGGCATCTGTTCCAAATCGGCAGGCAGGCAGGCGAAACGAGCCTGCAGATCCTTCCCACGGCAGATGCGCACCGGCGACGAGCTGCGGGTTTCGGGGGCGGTCATAAGCGCATCGGGGCTGTCGAAGCCCTTCAGCTTGCGGCCTAGCAGGGGCAGGGCGGCGGCAAGGGATTCACCGACGAACCCCGGGAAGCACTCGGCAAGGGGCGCCTCCACCACGCCGCGGCCATAGGTGGGCTTGACCTGCGATTTCGTGGGGGCAGCGGGCTTGGGGGCTGCACCGCCCTGCTGCCGGAGGAAATCGCCCACACGCTGGGCAGGAGCCTGATAAGGCTTGCCACCGCATTCGAGCGAAAGGCGGAAGGCCGCGCGCTCGATGGAGCGCTGCAGCTCTACGCCGGCGAGCACATCGCCGCTGCCGAAATCGGAAGGATCGACATTCACCAGCACCGCCGAGTTGGCGTTCTTGCCGGCGCGCGCATAGCGGCTCATGCCGTTGGTAACGATGCCGCCCTCTTCGCTGGCCGCCGCAACCACTTCCCCACCTGGGCACATGCAGAAGGTGTACACGCTGCGCTTGCTGGGCAGGTGCACGGCAAGCTTGTACTCGGCAGCACCGAGCGCGGGGTGGCTGGCCGCCTTGCCCCACTGCGATTCGTTGATGAGCGCCTGCGGGTGCTCGATGCGCACGCCCACGG
>CAVHGQ010000125.1:0-4861 GCA_963635335.1 Candidatus Melainabacteria bacterium
TGGCTCGTTTCGCGCCCGGCAATTCGCCGGCAGCCACTTCTTCGAGGCATGCGGGTTGCCGTTGGGGTCGCCCAGCAAGGAAGACAACGAACTGGTGGACGCACTTCTGCGCGGTGACAAGGTCTGAAAAGAGCTTTGACCCTGGCGTGACATAATTCACTGCCGGGTTAAACAGCAGGTCAACCGAAGCAGGCGCTAACCGCGAAGATCGGTGAGCACGTAACAGAAGTGGATCTTCGGGTTGCGCGAGAAATCCTCGGGGATGGTTTGGGCGGTTACATTCTCGATGCCCAAACCGCAGGCACGAACCTTCAGCTCGTCGAGCTTGAAGGAGCGCAGATTGCCCGAGAACACGATCTTGCCGCCAGGTGCCAGCATGCGGCGCACCAGGCGCAGGAGCTCGCCATGGTCGCGCTGGATGTCCCATGTGCGCTCGCCCATCGTCTTCGAGTTAGAGAACGTGGGCGGGTCGACGAACACCAAGTCGTAGCTTTCCGCCTCGGACTCGGCAGCTTGCTCGATCCAGGAAAGCACGTCGGCGCGCACGAAGCGATGGGCGCTGCCCGTGAAGCCGGCGTTCTTCATGTTGCGCTTCGCCCAGTCGAGGTAGGTCTGGCTCATGTCCACCGTAGTGGTGGAGGCCGCGCCGCCGACCGCGGCGTACACGCTTGCGGTGCCGGTGTAGGCGAACAGGTTGAGGAAGCGTTTGTCGGCGGCCATTTCACCTACCATGGCTCGCGTGATGCGATGGTCCAGGAACAGGCCGGTATCCAGATAGCCCGAAAGGTCGAGCTCGAAAAGGTGCCCTGCCTCTTCAACGGTAATACGATGGGAGACATGTTCCTGCTTGCGGTACTGGGAGCCGCCCTTCGCCTGACGACGAACGCGGGTGAACACCTGTTCTTCCGGCACCCCAAGCAGCACCGGGGCAACCGCACAGGCGTCCTTGAAGCGCAGCGATGCCTTCTGCGGGTCGATTTCCTTCGGGGCCTGATACTCGGTGATGAGCAGGTTCACCTTGCCCGAGCCCGCTTCTTCGAAGAGGTCTACCGCCACCGCATAATCGGGCAAGTCGGCGTCGTAGATGCGATACGCATGGATATTGTTCTTCTTCGCCCACTTGCGGCGGGCCTTGGTCATCTTGCGCAAGCGCGCGGCGAACTGCAGCGCATGGTCGGAGAATACGCTCACCTTCGCTTCAACGCCTTCGAGCGTGACAAGAGGAGCCTCGATGATGGAGGTATGGCCCAGACGGTAGCTTCGCAGCGTTGCCTCGATGGCGCCGTTGAACACGGGCAGCGTGCGCTGAGCATCGAAGCCCACGGACGCGTCGAAGTCGGCGTCGGGCGTGATGACCGTCATATCCCATGAATCGGGAAGGTTGCGAAGGCCCTTCGCCAAATGGGCGTAGAAGCCATCCAGGCCATGCGCCAAAAGGCGCACGCCGTAGGGCGGGTTCAGGGCGATGAACCCCCGCTGATCAAGCTGAACGCTGTTTTGCTGCAGGCTGGCTTCAAGGCTCTCGCAATCGGCGCAACCGAACGTCACCAGCTTTGAGAGACCCAAGCGGCGCGCGTTCCCACGGGCAATTCCCACTGCCTGGGAATCGATATCGAAGCCGAACAGCTTTGGCGCGCCCTCCATACCGCGCTCGAAGCGATCATCGGCATCGGAGAGCAGGTCATCGAACGCATCGGCATCGAAGTCGGCGCAGCCCTGGAAACCCCAGTAGTCGCGCGCCAGGCCAGGGGCTCGGTCGGCAGCCATCATGGCGGCTTCAAGCACCAGCGTGCCGCTGCCGCACGCAGGGTCTACGAACACGGGCACTTCTGCTGAGCCTTCGGCGTCCTCGTGCTGAGCCTTCGCGCGACGCAGCGCAGGAGCGGCAAGATGATCCCAGCCGCCCCACACCAGCATGCCGGCGGCAAGCGCTTCCTTGAGCGGCGCTTCCACGTTTTCGCCCGGTACGCGGTAACCGCGACGATGCAGCGATTCGCCCGCATAGTCGATGGAAACGGTGGCCTTCTTGCCATGGAGCGATACCCAAATGGGCACGTCGGGGCGCTGCGGCTGCACATCGGGTCGCTTGCCGCGCGCATCACGCAGGCAATCGCACACCGCGTCCTTCACCTTCAAGCCCGTGAACTGGGTGTTGCGCAGCGCATCGTTGGTACCGCGCGCCGTAACGGCGATAGTCGAGCCTTCGCCGACCAATGCCGCCCAAGGCAGCTCCTTCACCCCGCGGTAGAGCGCTTCAGCGCTGCTGGCGTCCACGCGCCCCATCACGCGCAGCACACGAGAGGCCACGCGCGACCACAGGCAAACGCGATAGCCTTCAACCTTGCCACCGAAGAACGCCACCCCGCCCTTCAAGGGACGCACGCTCTGCGCACGTAGGCGCTTCAACTCATCAGCCAAGATCTGCTCAAACCCCTGCGGGCACGTAGCGAAGAATTCAAGTTTTCCGTTGTCCATAGGGGCTCCTTATAAGCAATTGCCGCCCAAAAAAGCGCTAGCGCTTTTGGGCATTGAAGTCAGGGCATGCGCCAGTAAATCAGCGAGCGCGATTCTGGCGAGTGCAGGGGAAGCGAAAAGGGCGAGGCATTGGCCGGCGAACCGGCAAATCAAGCATTGGGCGTTGAAACAAACCGCATAGTTGGACGAAACAGCGAGAGAGCCCCTGGCGAGTGCGGGCGTGGGGAAAGCAGGCGCCAGGCGTGCTTCGCACGTCAAGCCTGCTTGGAGCCGCGCCCGTGCCGCCAGGGGCTCTCACAGCGTCATCGCGTCTCATAAGTCATGCGCCGTTCGTCAGAACGGCGCAATCAACCTACTAGTCTTCCAGATAATCCTTCAGCTTCTGGGAGCGGGAAGGATGGCGCAGCTTGGCCAGCGTCTTCGACTCGATCTGGCGGATGCGCTCGCGGGTAACGCCGAACTCGCGGCCAACTTCCTCGAGCGTGCGCGGATGGCCATCTTCCAGGCCGAAACGCAGGCTGATAACCTTGCGCTCGCGTTCGGCCAAGCCCTCGAGCGTTTTCGCAAGCTGCTCCTGGAGCATGCTGAACGAAGCGGCATCGGGCGGAACGACAGCGGCGTCGTCTTCGATGAAGTCGCCCAGCTGCGAATCTTCTTCCTCGCCGATGGGCGTTTCCAAGGAAACCGGTTCCTGGCTGATCTTCTGGATCTCGCGCACGCGTTCCGGCGTAAGGCCCATTTCCTCGGCGATTTCTTCCGGGGTAGGTTCGCGGCCCAGGGACTGCAGCAGCTGGCGCTGAATGCGCACCAACTTGTTGATGGTTTCCACCATGTGCACGGGAATGCGGATGGTACGGGCCTGGTCGGCGATGGCGCGCGTGATGGCCTGACGGATCCACCAGGTGGCGTACGTGGAGAACTTGAAGCCCTTGGTGTAGTCGAACTTCTCTACCGCGCGGATAAGGCCAAGGTTGCCCTCCTGGATAAGGTCGAGGAACAGCATGCCGCGGCCAACGTAGCGCTTCGCGATGGACACAACAAGGCGAAGGTTGGCTTCGATAAGCTGCTGCTTCGCATCCAAGCCCACCTGTTCGACGCGGGTAAGGCGCCTACGCTCACGGCGCTCGAGCTCGATGCCCTCCTCTTCGGCCTTCTCAAGCTCCTCGGTTGCGGCAACGCCGGCCTCGATCTTCATAGCAAGGTCGATTTCCTCTGCCGCGGTAAGCAGGGAGACCTTGCCGATTTCCTTCAGGTACATGCGAACCGGGTCGCCTGTGAGCAGGGCAACCGATGAATCGGCTGACGACTTGCGGGTGCTGCGCTTGCGCGTGCTCTTGGCCTTGTTGGAAACCTTGGGAACCGCGATATCGGCGGCGGCCTTCAGCTCTTCTTCCGGAACGCCCTCGAGCAGGCTTTCGTCGGTAAGGTCGGAAGCCTTCACGGGCTCTTCGTGATCATCGTTCAGGTCGGTAGGCTCTGCGTTGGACTCCAGGATATGATCCTGCTCTTCATCCGCGTCGAGCTCGGCAGCCTGGGCCTCTTCGGCCTTCTTCTTGGAAGCAGCAGCCGCCTTCGACTTGGCGCTTTCTTTCTTAGGGGCGGCTTTCTTCTTGGAAGTGGAAGACGCCGCGGTCTTCTTGGTGGTTGTCTTCTTGGCTGGCGCTTTCTTCGCCGTTTCCTTCTTTGTCTCTTCCTGGGATTCAGACTGTTGTGAGGAAGCCTTTGCCACGTCGTTTCCTTCCCACGCTTCTTTGCTAATCAGGGCGCAGTTCGCCCATTGAAAACATCACGCCATTATAACGCTAACCGCATGGTTTCGATAGACCCAATCGCCAGCCCCAGCCTACAGAAGGCTTACCGGGTCTACATCGATGCTCACCTTGACATCGCGTTCGACGCAGCGCGAACGGAAGTACGCGCCCAGGCACCGGGAGAGATCGGCATCAAGGGGGAACTTGAGTACGACATGGAAGCGCCACTGCCCTTTCAGGCGCTCGAGCACGCACGGAGTGGGCGGGAACACCGACCACGAGCCGCCTTGCTCTGACGTCAACCGGCTCAGGTCCGTATACAGGTCCGCAGCCACGCTGCGCACCCGGTCCTTATCCCGGCCCCACACCAGAACGTTTGCCATACGCACAAACGGCGGATAGCCCAAGCCCTCGCGAAGCTCGAGCTCGCTGGAAAGGAAGCGGTCACGGTCGTAGTGCGCAGCAGCCTGCACGGCCACGTCTTGCGCGCTGTAGGTTTGAACAACCACGCGCCCCGCCTTCTGCGCACGGCCGGCACGGCCGGCAACCTGCTCGATAAGATCGAATGTGCGCTCGGAGCCGCGGAAATCAGGAAGTTTCAGCATAGTATCGGCGTTGATGACGCCCACCAGGGT
>CAVHGQ010000126.1:0-4806 GCA_963635335.1 Candidatus Melainabacteria bacterium
CGGGCATCGCTTGCCGCGTACTTCTCGGGGTTGATGATGCGGTCGTACGCCTCGTTCACCTCGTTCATGCGCTCGGCGGCCTTGGGGTCGTTCGGGTTCAGGTCGGGGTGGTTCTCGCGCGCCTTCTTGCGGTACGCCTTCTTCACCTCGTCCGCCGAAGCGCCGCGGCTTATGCCCAGAACCTCATACGGGTCCTTCATCATGTTCTACCTTGCTCTCTTCAACGTTGTAGCGTTGCCACACGCCCGAGTACAGCACGCTGCGCAGCACATGCACATCGCGTTCCAACGGCAAACGCTCGAACGCATCGGCCATGTCGGCGGCCAGCAGCTCAAGGTCTTCCCGCAAGCTGCCGAAGCTGCGCTGCGCCGCGATGAACGGGTTGTAATTTCCTTCTTCTTGATCTTGCCGTAGATCCACGGCGGCATCCATGGCGTAGACGAATTTCCCCAACCGTGCACCGAAACGCCGTAAATCCGTTGCCCAAAAGTCATCCTTCACAGCAAACAGTTCTCCCAGCAGAAGGCCGAAGCGGTTGGCGGCAGCATCGGGGTCGGCCGAACGGGCTTGCTCTATGGCATGGATGTCGGCCATGGCCTGCTCGATGGCAGCGCATTCGGCGGGGCGGCGCTTGCGCGCCTTGCGGTAGGGAACGGAAATGGCGGCAGCGGCTGCGCGCGCCTTGGCGGAACGGGCATCCAGCCAGTCGTCCATAAGCTTGTGGTAGCCCAGCGCCACGCTGAGGTCGGCCGCGTAGTCGGTGAACTCGCTTTGTGCGATTTCCTGGGGCTGAACAGGGTGAACCGGGCAGCGCTTTTGCAAGCGGCGCTCCTCGGGCTCATAGAGCGAGCCCAGCACCATGGCCAAGAACGTCATGTCGTAGGAAACGGTAAGGCGGCAGCGCTGGCCGTAGCGCGCACGGATGGAGCGGCACACGCCGCAGTACACCGCGTGGTAGCGGAGCTTCTCTTCTTCCCCCAGGCTCTCCAGGCCGGGAAGGACGAAGCCCATCATGGCTAGTTCGCCTTGCGGGGGCGGGAAAGCAAGGCGGCAACCGCAACCAACGAAAGAGCGGCGGCCTTCCCCACCAATGCCGCTGTTCGTAGGGCGCCCATGTTAGAAGGCGCGGTAGAAGCAAGTGGTGTTGCCGGTATGGCAGGCGGGGCCCTTCGGCTTCACCAGAGCGAGCAGGGTGTCGGCATCGCAGTCGTAGCGGAGCTCCACCAGCTGCTGGGTGTTGCCCGATTCCTCGCCCTTGTGCCAGTACTTCTGGCGGCTGCGGCTCCAGAACCAGGTGGTTCGCTGGTCCAGCGTGCGGCGCACGGCTTCGGCGTCCATCCAGGCCATCATCAGCACTTCGCGTGAATCGGCATCCTGCACGATGCACGGGACAAGCCCCTGCTCGTTGAACGTCAGGTCGTCAACGGTCAAACGGGCGGTTTCCTTTTCACTCATAGATGCTCTTCCTTCACTGAATCGTTTTCCTTGTTCCCGTACAGCTTGCGCACAAAGCCCCTGGGCGGGTTGCCATAATTGCGCCAATCCAGGATGAGCACGACGACCACCGCCACCAAACCGATGAACGTGGACACGCTCAGCAGCAGGTCGTCGGCCAAATTCGGGATCTTCGAGCTTATGTCCAGCGGCACAATCCGCGCAGCGGCGGCACCCACCCAGAACACCGAAAGGGAAATGGAGCCCAGGCACGCAACTATGCGTATCAGCTCCCATTTCGCGCCCTTGATGCGCCCCCTCTTGTTCAGGGGCTTGTACAGGAAGAAGCTGAGCAGGAACGCGGCAACGCTCAGGCTGAAGAACACGCTGCCGTCCATGATCCAAAGCTCCCTTCCGTAGATCATGATCTCGAACGAGAAGGCGATGCAGCCCAGCAGGAACGTTTGGATGCCGGTTACCACCAAGTAGAACAGGCCGCTGCCCAGCCTGCCCGGGTCAAGCGCCCGGCCGTGCTCGATAAGGTAGATCAGGAACATGGCCACGATGATAAGCACGTAGTAGGCGCCCGAGAGCATGTGGCCGCCTTCGCTCATGAACGTAGCCGCCTCGACGAGCGATTCGCCGAAGCACACCATGATAACCAGCGGGCCGCGGTCCACCACGTGCCCGCAGGCGTCGGTGTCCATGGGACATTTGCCAAGCTTGGTCCAAGTGAACAGGCCCAGGATAACCGCGAACAGGCAGAACAGCTGCCCCCAGAACTTGTCCATGAACATGCCTGCGGCAACAAGGGCAACCTGGCCGAACATGACGAAGATCGCCCGCTCGCATGCGCGCCTGAGCTCGGGTTTCCTGTTACGCAGCCTGGATATTCGTATGAACAGGTGCGCGCACAGGTTCACCAAAATGAGCATCCAGCACGAATTGAAGATGTAGAAGCGCTCCCATTCGGCCGTGACGGAGCCGAACATGATGGCCACCAGCAGCACGTTCACCACGATAAGGGCCACATCGAGCGGGCTGCCCTTGCCGAAGCGGTTCATCACTATGGTGGTGTTGACCCAGATCTGCAGCGCCAGTGTCATGGTGAAGAAGAACGCATAGAACACGTAGGCGTTCACCACCACCTCGGATGCTTCCGACGATTCGGGGATGATATAGCGCATGCAGAACATGAACACCATATCGAAGAACATTTCCATGTAGCTGGCGCGGTTAAGGCCGATCCTTCGATTGACTTCTTTTGTGGAAATGGGTTTGGGCATGAGGAAATAGTACGCTTGCACGGCCCGAACGCGCAAAGGGACGGGCAAGCGGCACACAACCGCTACAGACGGACGGGGATCCCCTGCGCGCGCAGGTACTCCTTCACCTGGCGGATGGTGAGCTCGCCGAAGTGGAACACGCTTGCCGCCAGCACGGCGTCGGCCTCGCCTTCGATGATGCCCTCGGCGAAGTGCTCCAGCTTGCCCACGCCGCCCGAGGCGATTACGGGGATGTTCACCGCACGGGCAACCGCGCGGGTAAGCGCCAGGTCGAAGCCGTCCTTGCTGCCGTCGCGGTCCATGCTGGTAAGCAGGATCTCGCCCGCGCCGCGCTTTGCGGCCTCGGTGGCCCACTCAACAGCGTCGAGCCCGGTGTTCTTGCGGCCGCCGTGCACGTACACCTCCCACTTGTTGGGGTTGCCCGGCACCTGCTTGGCGTCGATGGCGCACAGGATGGCCTGCGTTCCGAACGCGGCCGCCGCGGTGGTGATGAGGCTGGGGTCGGCGATGGCGGCCGAGTTCACGGAAACCTTGTCGGCACCGGCGGCGATCATGGTGCGGATGTCGGCCACGCTGCGGAAGCCGCCGCCCACGCAATAGGGCAGGTGAAGCTCCTCGCTGGCACGGCTGGCCATGTCCACCGTGGTGGCGCGGCCTTCGTGCGTTGCCGTGATGTCCAGGAAGATGACCTCGTCGGCGCGCTGCTCGTCGTAGCGCTGGGCAAGCTCGATGGGATCGCCCGCGTCGCGCAGGTTCACGAAGTTCACGCCCTTCACCACACGGCCGTCCTTCACGTCCATGCAAGGTATAACGCGTTTGGTAAGCATTGGTTTCCTTTCTTGCCAGGTTACGGCCGGGTTAGGGCAAAGGCGCCGGGGAGGGATGAGCCAGAACGGGACGAAGGAGCTGCGGGCCAGTTGCCAGCAAACCCTGCCCCACCCGAAAGCAACTGCCCTTCGGCATGTGCGCCGGAGTGGACGCGCCAAGGCGGGTTGCTATTTCGTCTCCGCGCAGAGCTTGCAGGCTTCCACCACGTCCAGCGAGCCTTCATATACCGCACGGCCTGCGATAACTCCTTCGATGGAATCGGCGACGGCAGCCAGGTTCTTCACGTCTTCGATGCTGGCCACGCCACCCGATGCGATAACGGGGTTGCCGAACACGCGCGCCACTTCCACGTAGCGCTGCGCGTCGATGCCGGTTTGCATGCCGTCGCGCGAGATGTCGGTGTACACCAGGTGCTTGAAACCCAGCTTGCCCACTTCCGCGATAAGCTCTTCCGCGGGAACGCCCGCGCCCTCGCGCCAGCCGGCAACCGCCACCTCGCCGTTCTTGGCATCGATGCCGGCGGTGAGCATATCGGGGTACTTCGCCAGCGCCTGCTTGGCGAAGTCCGGGTCGGTTACCAGCGTGGTTCCCAGTACCACGCGCGAAACGCCCGCTGCCGCAAGCCGGTCGATGGTTTCCAGGTTGCGGATGCCGCCGCCCACCTCGATCTTCAGGCCGGTTTCCTTGATGATGCGCTCGATGGCGTCGATGTTCTCGGGCACGCCGCTGCGGGCACCGTCCAAGTCCACCACATGGATCCAGGTAGCGCCCTTTTCCTTGAACTCGGCCGCCTGCGCAACCGGGTTCTCGTTGTACACGGTAACGGCGTTGTAGTCGCCCTTCGCCAGGCGGACCGCCTTGCCGCCCAGGATGTCGATAGCAGGAAGCAAATCCATTTTTAGCCTTTCGCTGTTGCTTGCAGGAATGGGTGGATGGGATGGAGCTCAAAGTTCGGGCCGGCTTCCGAGCACGCGGGCGGGTGTTGGGAGCTGCCCACGACCACGCCCGTGAACTGCCCTTTTGCGCGTCTCGAACGCTCAGGCGCCCTAGTCCTTGGCGGCTTCTACCACCTTCAGGAAATTCGCCAGCACCTTGGCACCGGCATCGGACGACTTTTCGGGGTGGAACTGCACGCCGAACACGTTGCCCTTCTGCACCGCGCAGGGGAACGTCACCGAGTGCGTGGTGGTTGCCACCGTGAAATCGTTTTCCGGCGCGATGTAGCTGTGCGTGTAGTAGAAGAACTCGCCGGAGGGAA
>CAVHGQ010000127.1:0-4763 GCA_963635335.1 Candidatus Melainabacteria bacterium
TTGCGATGACAGTCCGTCCTTCGTAGGCGAGGTGGCGCCCAACCCGGTAAGAGCATTTTTCGAGGGCTCACCGCTCGGTTCATTTGAGACTTCAAACTTGAGTGTGGCAGCCCCCGTTGCCGCGCCATACGCGTCCGGAGCCTCGGGGTTGAGCACAGCAGCCTTCGTTGCTGTGCCGGGCACGCTCGAATCCTCGGAATCGGGAGTGTTGCTTTCCATCGAACAGCTTTCTTTCGCGCTAGAACCAGGTTCAACAGAGGCCGAATCTTTCCCCTGAGATGCTGGGTCCACAGAATTTTCAGCCGCGCTTTCCGCTCGCTCGTCATCGGTGAGCAACTGCTCGCGCGTACCCGCGGCGCGCTCACGGATTCCCGCCAGCGAGCTGCGGTCGATGACGACACGGCGCTTCTCCTGTTCAGCAAGACGGGTGCGAACCTCCCGCACGCATTCCCCCACCAGCGAAACCTGGTACTTGGGAAGCTTGAGGTTGGCGTCGCCTGAGGGAGCCGCGTCTTCTGCGAACAGGAAATACTCGATTGCGCGCATGAGCTCGCCCAAATCGCTGCTGGGCAGGGGCTTCTTGTAGCGCCGCAGCGCATACCAATTCCCGTCCTTGCAGGAATAGGAGTGCACCTCGTTCACATCGAAGCGGCAGTCGGGGTGCTTGTGTTCCTCGTAGAAAACAGCGGAAGGGAACATGAAGTGCTCGGTTACCTGCGGGGAGCCGAACCAGCTTTCGGCCAGGCCCTTCTTCCGCTTTTTCGCATAGTGAACGGAAAGGCGGGCGATAACCAACGCTGCAACGCGCTCGGCCACATCCTCATGCTCTCTGAGCACCTTTGAGGTTTCAATATCGTAGAAGCTCAGCACGCCCAGTGCATTCCACAGGTTTTTCCGATCGTCTTCGCTGGGCACCCAGGATCCGTCGGCCACACAGTTACGTTCGTAGGCTCGCAGGGTAATTAGCGCATTCTCGAAGGATAGGTCTACCAGCTGCTCGAACAAAGCCGCGGGCAGGTCGTGGTACACCACGAAATCGCGCAGCCAGGCAGGCAGATACGCATCCAGCCCGCTATTGACCTTGCGAAATTCCTTCCAGAAACGAAGCATCTTGTTGAAGCAGCCCTGTGGCGTGCCGGCGCCTACGCCATTGAGCAGCTCGTACACATACACGTAGGCAAACGAAAGCGAAGTATCTTCGACGTGCCCTGCGCGCACTTTCGTGCGCCAGGTGAAATAGCCGCGCAATTGCTGGTCGTTCATCGCCGAATACGTGGGGTAATAGCGCTTGAACGAACCTTTGTACGGGTAGTCGTCTTCCCAATTGCGCATGAACTGGGCTTGCTTAACGAACAGCTTCGTTTCGGTCGGGCGCCGGTATATCCCCTTCACAACCGTTGGCGCGGCGAGCTTCCTCATTTCCTGGTACTTGGCGGGAAGGAAGTTCCGCATCTGCGAACCAGTGAAAAGCAGCGGCTCGTCTTCGTAGACGCGCGAAGACAGCACACGGCTTTGGGCAACGCGGGGGTTAGAGAGGATATCCCCTATCAACTCCTTTGCGTTTGCCACCGAAGCTCCAATCTGCCGAACAAGACAGATCTATACTACCACTATTACAAACAGATGTTCGTGTGTTCTTATGAAGATGGCAGCGGTTGCAATGCGGAAGAGCTATTCCGCCTTCAGGCTGTCGTCGAGCAGGGCTATCAGGCTTTCCAGGTTGTCCGGGCCCACCGATGCCCCGACCGACTTGAAGCTGCCATATTCCCCGTTCACACAGACGGCCCACTCGAACGTGCTTTCTTCCGGCTTGAAAGAAACGTACTCGTCGTTCCAGAAGGCAACGCCCAGGTCGCAGACCTTGCGCCACAGAAGGCGTGCGCGGGGTTGCTCGATGCTGCGCTCAACGAAGCCGTTGTCGCCGTCCACGGAAAGCCAAGAGCGGATGCCCGCCCCGGTTATTGAAGGCGATTCGCTGGCGTCGCCGTGATAGAAGTCGACGATGAAGTCGCGCGACCCGTCGCTTTTGATGCCGCCCGAAAGCGAGGCGTACAGCGAATGCGGCACCTCCATCACCTTGCGCCGGAAGGCCATCCTGGCGCGGTCCCGTGCGAACTTCTTCCGGGCGATGAAGATCTCCCCGTAGTTGTCGCAGTAGAACCCAGCTTCCAAGGGCATCCCAAACGAATCCAGCAGGTCGCCGTCCCAATTGAACGATGCTCCTGCCGGCAAAGGGCACTCGTGCACTGCTACGCCGTTTTCCTGCAGGCGGCCGACTGCCTCTTGCGACTCACTCAAACGCTTTTGGTAATGGGCATTCCCCTCCTGCACGCTGCGCTCGTACCGCTGCGCGGCTTGAAGGTAGAAGCCGAGGGCATCAACCTGGTCAACCTCGGTGCCCTGCCCTAGCTCGTAGCAGCGTCCCAAGCGGAAGGCCAGCCCTGCAACCCAATCGTCTTCGTCGACCGATTGCGCCAGGTCGTAGCCCATGTCGAAGAGCTTGAAGGCGAGCTGGTCGTTGCGGGGCAGCAAGCTTCCGCTCAGAAGGAAATCGCCGTACTTCATGGCGCCTTCCGGGTTGCCCATCTTCATGCCCTGGTAGAAGTAATCGGCGGCCTTCTGGCTGTCCACCGTGCCGAGCCGGCCGAAGCCGTAGATGTAGCCTAGGTTCACGGCAGCTTGGTCGTTGCCGAAGAACAAGCTCTGCTCGTAGAACAAGCGCGCCTTCTCGAAACTGGCCGAAGAGCCATCGGAAAGCCCGTCCAGGTAATAGTCCTCCCCCATGCGCAGGGAAAGCGCACCATTGGAAAGGCGGTCTTTCGGCTCCGAATACTCGGGACATAGCGCAACGAGGGCATCGGTATGAGGGCCATGTTCTGAGCCTTCGCACATTGTTTACACCTCGCTGCGTTCCGCGTCTGATCGTTAGAACCAATCGTACCATCAGGCGAAGGCGGGCTGCCCATCGCGCCCACGATTAGCGCAAACGCCTACTTCCCGGCGTACCCATACGTCTTTCGCAGCCCGATCACGAACAGGGCGGTGATGATGAACGACATCCCCTCGGCAACAAGGATGGCGGACCAGATGCCCATCTCGCCGAACAGCTGCGGAAGGATGAGGATGGCCGCAACCTCGAATACCAACGTGCGCAGGAAGGAAATGACGGCCGAAACCAAGCCGTTGTTCAACGCGGTGAAGAACGCTGAACCGAAAAGGCTGAACCCGCACAGCAGGAACACCCACGAATAGATGCTCAGGGCATGGGTTGTGAGCTCGGTGACGTTCTGGTCGTAGCCGACGAACAGCAGGGCAATCGGCCGCGCGATAAGCAGCGCCAGCACGGTGAGCACCACGCCCAGCACGGCAATGGTGCTGAAGCACTTCCGGAACAGGTTCGAAAGCTCCTCGGTATTCCTTGCGCCGAATTGGTAGCTGATAAGGGGCGCGCTGCCAATGCCGAAGCCCATGAACAGCGAAACGAAGATCCACATCAGGTACTGGATTACGCCATAAGCCGCAACGCCGTCGGCGCCCAAGTAGCTCATGAGCTGGATGTTGTACAGCATCGATACCAGCGACATGGATATATTGGCCACCAGCTCGGACGATCCATTCGTGCAGACCTTGCCCAATGCGCGCAGGTCGAAAAGCGGCCTGCAGAAACGCAGCATTTCGGCGCGCTTCCCCAAGAAGAAGGCGATCGGTGCCAAACCGCCCACAACCTCGCTGGCTGCAGTGGCGATGGCGGCACCGGCCAAGCCCCATCCGAATACCAAGATGAATACCGCATCGAGCATGATATTCGTCACTCCTGCGGCAACGATAACCGCCAAGCCAACCTTGGGCTTGCCGGCGGCTGCCAAGTAGCTCTGGAACGATTCCTGCAGCATGAAGAACGGCAGCGAAAGGGCGCAGATGCTGCCGTACAGCACCGCAGAATCGAGCAGCGAGTCCGAAGCTCCCATAAACGCGGCAACTGGCCGTGCTCCTAGCAGCACCACCGCGCAGCACGCCAGGCCAACAACGAAGGTGACGCAGATGAGCATGGAGAACAGGCCGTTTGCACGCCATTGGTTGCCCTCGCCCATCGTCTTGGCAACCAAGGCCGTGCCGCCCGATCCGAACATGAAGCCCAGCGAGCCCATCAGCATGATGAGCGGGTAGATAAGGTTCAGCGCGGCGAATTCTTCCTTGCCCACAAAATTGGAGACGAACAGGCCATCCACCACGCCATATATCGAGGTGAACACCATCATCATGGCGGTGGGAGCCGTGTAGCGCAGGAGCCTGCCGTAGGTGAAATGGTCGGAGATCTTGATGCTCATGGCTTACTGTTCCCTGCTGGCTTGGTCATCGGTGAATTCCACGGTGGAAAGCTGGGCCTCGAATCCCTCAAGATACGAGCGGCTTGCTTCCACCATGCGCTTGGCATTCGAGTGGCCCAGCTGCGAAAGGGCGCGCACGTCGGCCTCTACCACAGGGGCAATGCGCTCTTCGACGGCGCGCTTTCCCTCCGCGGTAAGGAGTAGGCCCGTGCCGCGAACGCCCGGTGCGTTCTGCAGCGTGATAAGGCCTTGGGCTTTCAGGTTCTTCACCGAGCTGCTGATGGTCTGCTTCCCCAGGCACACGTAGTTGCAAATCTGGGCTTGAGTGCACCCCTCGCCCAGATCGTAGATGGCCATCAATATCTGGAAGGCGCTGTCGGAAAGCCCCATGCGCGCAGCTGCCGTGCGGTACAGCTGGTCGAATTCGCAGCACAC
>CAVHGQ010000128.1:0-4653 GCA_963635335.1 Candidatus Melainabacteria bacterium
ATCGTGAAGGACCAGGAGCCCTCGGCGTCGCGGGACACCGCGCACTCGTAGTCGGGGTTGGCGGCCCTGGACTCGTCGGACTCGACCACGGTGTAGGAGATCGCGTTGCCCTGGGCGTCCTTGGCGGGCAGGCCCTCCCAGGAGCCGCTCCAGCCGTTGGAGGCGTCGAGGACCGCGGTGAGGGCGTTGCCCTGGGCGTCGGTCACGTGCTCGGTGGCATTGCCATGGGCGTCGGCGTACCACAGCTCGGCCGTGATCGCGGAGTGCTCTACGCCCTGCTCGTCGTTGCCGTCGGCGTCCTTCCAGGCCTTGCGGACGCTGGCCTGGGTGGTCTCGGCCTTGTGGGTGTTGGCGATGGTCCAGGCGGTGCCGTCGTGGGACACGGCGGAGTCGTAGTCGGGGTTGGCGTCCTTGGAGGCCTGGGCCTCCTCGACCTTGTACTCGTAGGTGGTGCCGTCGGTGTCCTTCTTAGGAAGCTTGGCCCACGACTTGTACCAGTTGTTGTCCTTGGAAAGCGTCACGGTTTCGTACTGGATCCAATCACTCCACTCGCCGTCCTTGGCCTTGCTGCGCTGCAGAACCGTGGCCGTGATGGGGTCATGATCGACGTCCTCTTCAACCTTGCCGGAGGCATCCTTCCAAACCTTCTGCACGGAAAGATCGCCTACAACGGGCTTCAGCGTTCCGCGGAACGGGCGGGCGTGGGACTCGGCCGTAACGTTCACCTTGGTACCGATGTAGGTACCGGCGGCAGAACCGGCAAGGTTGATGGTGGCGTTGGGCGCCAGCACACTTGCCAGCACGCGGTCGGAAAGCGAGATGGTCATATCGCTGGTGGAGTTCTTGATGTTGAACATCACGTAGCCCACGGTGCTGTCCGTCTCGCCGGTGCCCATGTCCTTGCCTTCGGGAGAAAGAACATGAACCTTGCTCAGGCTAAGCTGCGTTGCGCCGGCCATGTCGACGTTGATGACCACGGAGCATTTGCCGTTGAGCGCCATGCCGCGCACATACAGCTCATTCATGCTGTTGAGCTCGGCGGCCGTCAGAGAAACGTAGGCGCAACCGGAGTCGCCCTCGTAATCAACGTAGATGTTGCCGTTTTCGCTGGTTACCGTAGCCCCCACATCGGCGATCTTGGCAAGATCGTTGGAAACCTGGGTGGTATAGGTCTTCACGGCGTCAAGATCGATGAACGGAGCGCTTGCCGTATCGGCATCCTGCACAAGCCTGTTGGGCTGGTTGAACTGCACGCCATTGACGGCAAGGTGGTTATTGTTGTCCACGGCAGTCACGGTGTTGTTGCTGCCGATGACGAAGGTGCCGTCGTTGTGGCCGTCAACGTTGCCGTTGGGGTTCGGATACTCCTGGATGTAGCTCAGGCCCTTATAGCCATACGCGTTGTCGTACCTGCTGTCCAAACCGAAATTGTTGTTACCCGAAAGCTTCTTGGTAAGCACGTTGCCGTAAACATGGCTAGCAATCGTCATCTCCTCGAACGCAGTGATGTGGAAGCTGCCGGCGATGCCCAGCCACTGGGTTGCCACGGAATCGCGGTATGCGTCGTAATCGGAGCTCGTGAAGGCGTTCTTGGTGGTGTTCTGCTCGTAGGTGTAGTTGCCGTACTTGCCCGGCGCAATCGAGCTGTTCTGGTTGTCAGACGCCAGCGCAATGCCATCTTCACCGTTGGAAGCAGGCTCGGTGCTGTTGTTGGCAGAAGCCGTTGCCGCAGCGTTCGTATCGCTGTCGGAAGCAGAGCTTGCAGACTTAGAAGCAACCTTGGAAGCAGTTGCAGCAGCCGTGGAAGAAGCCCCGGTAGCAGCCGTGCCCGTGGTGGTGGCAACCTCATCGGTGGAAGTAGACTTCGTGTCGGCCTTGCCGCCTGCCTCATCATCGCTGCTTGCGGCCGACTTGGCGTTGCTGCCGGCACCCTGGTCTGCGCTGGCAGAGCTTTCCTGCGTCACAGACGTGTTGCTGGCCGTGTCGGCGTACGAGACCTTCGTGATGGGCGAAAGGCCCAGCACCAGGATGGCCGACATCAGCACGGCGAATGCCTTCGACGCAAGCGCGTGCGCCGCAGCCGTTGCGGATACCGTGTTCACGGTAGCGTTATTCGAGCGTTTGTTCTTCATGGAAAGTTTCCTCTTCATTTTCCTTACGCCCCCATTCCATTCTGGTTGCGGCTGGCCTTGCGCTTTTCCCTAAGGGCGAACGCAATCACGCCGCACAGAACCAAAGCCGCCAGGCAGATGCCGGCGATAAGCCCAGCATTGGGGCCGGCCTGGGTTTGACCATCGGCAGAAGAAAGCGGCGTCTGGTCTTCATCGATTCGCTCTTCGTAAGCGCTGTCGCCGCTCGGTGCCGTCACATCACCGTTCTGCACGGTAGCGTTGGTGCCGTTGGCATCGGCGCCATCCGCGCTGTTGGTAACGACGGTGGTGTACGGCGTGGTGGCGATAAGGCCGCCGGTGCCGTTGCCATCGACGTTCGTGGTTACCGTGCCGTCGGAAGCGATGGTGTAGTAGCGGATGCCGCCGTCAATGATCTCGGTGCGGACAACCGTGGTGTCGCCCTGGCTCATGGCGCCGGGCTCCGCATAATAAATAGTGTAGGTGCGGTACGGAGCGTAGAAGCGGTGCACGATCGGAGCGCTCTGGCCGCTCAGGCGCTGGTACTGCTTGCCGTCGAAGGAAACGGATTCCGGCGAGGCGATGGAAAGCGCAGAGCCGTCGGGGTTGCACGTCAGCGTGTCGCCGCCCAGTTCCTTGCCGCTTACCGCATCAACATAGCGGACCTTCACGTCGTAGGCCTGGGGAACAACAACATCGGAAGCCACGTAGTACACCGTGTCGGAGAGCATGCGCCCAGCTTCCAGGTCGGACCATGCGTAGGTAAGCGTGCCCTCACCGCCGAAGCGCGTGTAGGTTACGCCGTCCTGCTCGATGGTCTCGGGCAAGGTGATTTGCGCTGCCTGGGTGGCAGAAACCTTGGCCTGCTCGGACTTGGCGATGCTCACGTTGGTGTTGCCATTCGAGCCTGCGCTTACCAGCGCGAAGTTCACGGTGTAGGTAAGCTCGGTTTCCTCGGGCTGGTACTGCAGCGTGTAAGCCTTGGCGCCTTCGCGGGTAAGGGCCAGCTCCTTCGCCTGTTCGGCAGTGTAGGTGTTGCCCAGGCTGTCGGTGGCGCCCACAAGCGTGTAGCGCATCACCGTGGCGTCGTTCGCGCGGGAGAACGCAGTGGCGGGGGCGTAGAAATACCCGCCGGCGCCCACGTTCACGCGATCGACCATGAGCTGCGTGCCATCGGCGGAAACGGAGGTGATGGTTACCTCCTGGGTGGTTTTATCTGCCGCAGCACGGGCAACGCAGAACACGCGCTGCTCGGGGCATTCAGCGGAAAGGGTTACCTCGGTAACGGTGGACAAGGGGGTGTACACCGTGTTGTTCGCCTCGATGCTGGAGCGAAGGGCAACGCTCTTCTTCTCGCCGGCGGCGATGGTGCAGGAATCGGTGGCGATGGTCTTGCCGTACTCATCCACATACACCACGGAGCCGGAAATGCTCTGGGCTTCATCTACCTTCTCGTAGGAAACGTAGAGCACGCCGTCTTTCAGCACGGGGGCAACCTTGCCGTTGCCCACCAAGCGGTACGCGTTGGTGCCGCGCACGATCTGGGAAGGAGCCTCGATGGCCAGCTCGGCCTCGCTTGCCCTTGCGGTGCGGATGCCGATCATGCTTTCCTCTACCGAGCCTAAGGGGGCGCCGTCAACCTGGATGCACACGGCATACACATTGGCGGAAAGCAGCGCGGAAACACCCTGGCGCTCGTCGGACTTGGCCGTGTAGAAATCGAGCGCGATGTTCCCGCTGTGCTGTGCCACGTAGGCAGCCTTGGTGTTCAGCTGTACAATGCCGAACGTGTCGCCGGCGTTATCGAACTTGTATTCCATGTCTTTGGTTGCCACTTGACCGTTCACGGAAACATCGGCATACAGCGTGTTGCCGCCCAAGCCCGCAACCGTGGCGCACTCGAACGCATCGCCGCTGATCTGCAGCGTGTCGGCACCGCGCACGGAAAGCTGGCTCTCGGAAACAGCAGGAGTGCTGTCTGCAGCCTGGGCCGTTGCCGGGGCAGCGGCCAGCGTGATGCCCGCGCATACGGCGAACGCCGAAAGCGCGGCAACCAAGCAGCGCAAGGCGCCTGCCGCGCCTGCACCTTTAGTTGAAACCATGGGACTCCACCTTGTCCTTTCATCCCGCGGGGTACAATAAAGAAAACCCGCGGTATCGCATGGGGCAAATGCACCCTTGTCAAAGCCTGATGAGCCAGCCCATGAATCAAGGCCGGCACAGGCAACTAACCAAAAATACCTGTACTCCAAACATCAATTTTCCCTTGAAGCGAAGTTTTTATCAAGGCTTCCGCGCGCATTTAACATAATTCTGCGCACCTCACAAGAATTTTGTCGGCGAACAAACCTCGCCAGCCGCCGAACGAACATCGCGGCTTTTTGGCGGAGCCGCTCCACGACGCGGGGCAACCCTACCCCGCCCGTGCCCGCAAGATTTCGGGCACATGAAAACGCATGATCATCTGCACATATGAAAAACCGCAGTTAACCTGGGCATACGCATGTAGAAATAGAGAGTTAGC
>CAVHGQ010000129.1:0-2518 GCA_963635335.1 Candidatus Melainabacteria bacterium
AGCAGGTAGTCGTCGGGCTCGACGATTGCCACGTACTCGCCCTTGGCCATGTCCAGGCCGCGGTTGCAGGTTGCCCCGTATCCCTCGTTAGGCTTGTCCACGCACACGATGCGCGAATCGCTTTCGGCATGGGCGTGCATGATGGCTGAAGATCCGTCGGTAGAGCCGTCGTTCAGGCAAATGATCTCTATGTTCTTCAGGGTTTGCGTCCGCACACTGTTCAAGCATTCATCCAGGAAATGCTCCACGTTGCAGATTGGAATGATCACCGAAACGCGCGGCGCGCTGCCTGCCTCCGACACAATGCCCCCTTCAAACAAAAAACGCGGGGCGAAAAGCCCCGCGCATAACCTTAACGTATCAACTTGCCTTCTGCTGCTTCTGCACAAAAGCCCTTGCTAGTTGGCAGCAGCAACGGTGGGCTCGGGAACAATGGTCCTGGGATCTTCGCCCGCTTCCGCTGCGGCGATGACCTTCTTCCAGGTAGCCTCGTCGCGGTAGGCAAGCCACAGGCCGGAGCTGGAATCAACCTCGCCCGCGTAGGGGCCGGTGCCCGAAACGAAGGACATCTTGCTGGAGTTGTTCGCGAAATCGGTGACCAGGTTGGTAAGCACCGTTTCATCGAAATTGGTGGAGCAGTTGGAAACCAGCGCCTTCACGCACGACTCCACCGCGGAGGGATTGGAGGCAACCTGCTTGATGCCAGCCTGGACGATTGCCCTGTCCTGGATCTGGCGGCATGCGTCAAGGTCGTTGGCGTACTGCTTGCGCGAACGGGCCAGGACAAGCGCCTGCTTGCCGTTCAGGTCCTGGTCGCCCTTGGTAAGGCTGATCTGGTCGCCCGAAACGATGTCCTGCAAGTGCATGTTAATGGGCACATTGGCGTTGATGCCGCCCAGGCCCTCAACGAAGTCCTCGAACTGCACGAAGCTCATGTCCATGTAGTACTTGGCGGTAACCCCGGTAAGGTCGGCAACGGCCTTGACCGATTCCTCGATGCCCGCGGAATGGTACACCTCGTTGAGCTTCACCGTGGAGCCGTTGAAATCGGTGGCGGTGTCGCGCGGAACGGAGACGATGGAAATGGCGTACGTCTTCGGGTCAACGCGCACCAGCATCATAACGTCGCTGCGGCCCGTGCCGTCAGAATACTCCGACTTGGTGATCTCCACCGTGCCCGTGCGCGAGTCGTTGCCCACGACCAGCACCCAGAAGGGCTCGGTTTCGGTAGTGGCCTTCTCATCGGAAACGTTGAGCGCATCGTCGCTTTTCTCTTCCTGCTGCTGGCAGCCAACCAGGGCGCCTGCGAGCACCACGCAAAACGCGAGCGCCAGCACTTTCTTAAGGTGCTTCATGTTCTTCCTCTTCCTTCTTCCTGTTTATTGCTTTTCCTTTAGGGAATGATAGCCGTTGATTCCAGGTCCAGCCCCGACGGATCTTCGCCGGCGTCTACCGCCTTCATCAATTTTGCCCAGCCTTCGGGGTTCTCGTAGCACAGCCACAGGCCGCCTGACTCTTCGTTGATGGCGCCGCTCGAGGGGCCAGAGGCGCTGTACACCGTCATGGAACCGCTGCCGCCGGAGAACGCCATGGCAAGCGAAATGATATCGCCCGTGCGCATGTCGGTGCCCACGAAGCCGGCAACGTCCAAGAGCGCCTGGGGCATTTGGTACAGGGGCTTTTCCAACACCTTGTTCACGATGGCCAGGGCAAGCTGACGAACGTTGTCTTGGCGATGCTTGTCCTGGTCGGTTTGGTATTCGTGGCGCGCACGAGCGAACAGCTGGGCCTGCTGGCCGTTGAGGGTCTGCTTGCCCGGCTGCAGGGTAACCGTTTCGCCCGTAAGGGCATCGGTGTAGGAAAGTTGGATATCGACGTTCACGTCCACGCCGCCGAGTTTGTCCACGATGCTCTCCAGCTCGGAGAAGTGCACCTCGGCATAGTGCGAAATGCCCACGCCCGTAAGCTGGGAAACCGCCTTCACCGATTCAGCGGCACCGCCGATGTTGTAGGCCTCGTTGATCTTCACCAGGCTGCCGTCGCTGGTGCGATACGGGGTATCGCGCGGGATGGAGACCATGGTCACCTTCTTGTTCGCAGCGTCTACGCGCAGAAGGATCATCACGTCGGAGCGCTGGTTGTCGCCCGATTCGGCCGCCTTGCTGGAAGTGCCCGACCCTTCGCGCGAGTCGGATCCCAGAACCAGCATGTAGAACGGCTCGCCGTCGTTGACGGGCGTGAGCACGTCGGACATGTTCTCTTCATCGGTTGAAAACGCGCTGTTCAACGCGTTGGCGAACCAAATGCCATAGCCAACGCCGGCCAGAAGCAGCACAAGGAGCACCGCGCCCACTATCTGGGCGATGCGCTTGCCCTTCTTCCGGCCGCGACGCGCGGTGGCTTTGTAGGCAGCGGAGTTGCTGCGCGACTGCGGCAGGGTTCCCCGCGAAGCGACGGCACCGCCGCCGAGCCTGGTTGCGTCGGGTAGAGCGTTGCCGCCTTGGCCAAAGCCGGAATA
>CAVHGQ010000129.1:3143-4639 GCA_963635335.1 Candidatus Melainabacteria bacterium
ATGGACTCGATGCCAACCCAGTCTTCCTTCTTGTAGCGAAGGCTGCTCATGGTGGCGCCCTCGCCCCGGCCGGCGTCCAGCAACAGAACGTACTGCGCACCAGATTCGCGCACCGCCTGCTGTACTTCCGCCGAAGTGGAAACCTTGTTCAGCGAAGTGCGCAGCAGCTTGCCCGTTTCCTTGTTGCCGGCAAAAGCGGAAGGCGAGCAGCGACGGTAGAACGCGCGCATGCCATCGATAGCGTAGGCGTAGGCGCTACCGTCGTTGGGAACGTTCAGCACCACGGCATCTGCAGGGATGGCATCCTGCGCCTTGTGCACGAACGACTGCTCTTCGGCGGTGTAGATGCGGTCCCACGAGTAACGCGTTTTGAACTGCTTGTGCACGGCCATAAGCCCAGCTCGGATATCGCTATCGCCCACCTTCGCATGAAAGGGCGCGAACTGCACCGCGGCCATGGCCACCAGCAGGACGCACAGCGAGCAGGCGCACGCCTTGCGGGCGCCGAACTTGCCACCGCCCAGCTTGCCCAACGCAGCCGCAAGCAGCTGGAGCAGCCAAGCGAAGCCCATGGCCGCCAAGGGTATGGCGAACAGCGCGGCCATAGCGCCCGTTCGGTTGTAGTCGGTGTACCAGAAACCGGTAAGGAACTGCTTCACCGGGCCTTCGCACACGGCGTCCAGGAACCACAGCGCCCAAGCGAACAGGAACGCGATGGCCAACCACAGGAAGCGGCGGTTGCGGCAGGCGTACACGATGCCCGCCAGCACCAGCACGGTAAGGAACGGCTGCACGCCCGTACGGCCGGAAAACATGAAAGACCCGCCCGCAACAAGCGCCTGAACAGGCGAAAGGAACGGGTTCCAGGAATACTGCACCACCACCTGCAGCGGCGGGGCGAAGAACAGCGCAACCCACGCAACGCAGGCAACCACAACGATGGCGCAGGCCGCCAGCACGCGCTTGCGGGTGAGCTCGAACGCGGAGCCTTGGGCACTGGAGAGCACGCGGCTTACCGCATAGGCAACAACCCAGATGCCCAGCACGAAGATGCCGTTGGGCTGCGCGAACACAATGGCGGCGGACAGGATGATGAAGGCCGCCACGAACCCAGCGCGCCTCTGGCGGCCGGGCTTAACCGCGCAGGCGAACAGCGCCAAGGCAGCAGGCACGAGCGCATACGAGAGCAGGTTCGAAAGCAGCTGCCCCCAAGTCAAGAAGCCCCAGGGGTAGCCCGCGAATGCAACGGCGACAATGGCTCCGCACGCAACGATGGCAGCATGCTTGGCCTCGGCGAACACCTGCGTGAACAGGAAGCACAGCCCCGACGGGAACACCACCGCGCACACCGCGAACGTCATGGCATTGGTGCCCAACGCCACCGAGTTGCCGAACAGGGAGGCAAGAACGGCAGTGCAGATATGCCAAGCAGCCGGGTAATAGCCGCCCACTTCGCCCATGTTGGCGTAGCCGCTTGCGGAAAGCGTGGAATAGAA
>CAVHGQ010000130.1:0-4567 GCA_963635335.1 Candidatus Melainabacteria bacterium
CCGCACTGGCCATGTCCGGCGTTCCTTCCCACAATGTTTACCCCACTATATATAGGTGGGATCGAATCGGAGGGCCGGGCAATGGGCATTCGCAAAGCGGGCGCAAAGGCAGCAAGCGCGTTTTCAACCTGGGGGCTTCGCCACTTGGCGCATCGCCCGGCGGCGAACTTGCCCGGCAAGCTGGCCCTGAAGATAGACCCGCAGATCATCGCCGAGCAGATGGACAAGGTTACCGAAGGGTCCATCGTGGTGGTGGGTACCAACGGCAAGACCACCATCACCAACATGATCGCCGATGCGTTGGAGCGCCAGGGCAAGAGCATTGCCTGCAACCGCACCGGCGCCAACCTGGCCTACGGCGTGGCAAGCACGTTGCTGCAGACCAAGGGCACGGTTGAATGGGGCGTGCTCGAAAGCGACGAGCTGTGGTTGGCCCACACGCTGCCCCAGGTGCAGGCCAGCTACGTGTTGCTGCTGAACCTGTTCCGCGACCAGCTGGACCGCTGCGGCGAGATCGACCGCGTGCAGGACGCCATCGCCCAGGCGCTTACCGAAAGCCCCAACACGGTGCTGCTGTACAACGCCGACGACCCGCTATGCACCATCATCGCTCAGAAGGTTCCCAACAAGACCATCGCCTTCGGCGTGGGGGAGGACATGCATCAGGCCCAGAACGTGGTGGCCGATGCGCAGATGTGCCAGCGCTGCAGCGCCATGTTCACCTACGGTTACCGCCAGTACGGCCAGCTGGGCACCTATTCCTGCCCCAACTGCGGCTTCCATCGCCCCGATTTGGACTTCGCGGCGAAGAACGTGGTGTTCGGCGACGAGATCACCTTCCAGGTGCAGGAAGCGACCACGGGCAAGGCGGTATCGCTGCATGCCCAGCGCGCGGGCTCGTACATGGTGTACAACGTGATGGCCGCCTGGTTGGCATCGCACTGTGCCGGCGTGTCCGACGAGGTGTTCCAGCGCGCGGTCGACCTGTTCGACCCGCAGAACGGCCGCCTGCAATCGCTTTCCATCGAGGGGCGCCCGGTGCTGCTGAACCTGGCGAAGAACCCCACCGGCTTCAATCAGAACATGAAGCTCATCACGCAGGCGAAGGGCAAGAAGGTTGCCGCCTTCTTCATCAACGACAACGAGGCCGACGGCCACGACATCTCCTGGATCTGGGACTGCGACTTCGAAGAGCTGGCCAGCCAGGAAGACGTGCTGGTGTTCGCCGGCGGCATCCGCAAGAACGACCTTCAGCTGCGCCTGAAGTACGCGGGCATCGATGCGCAGACGGTCGATAGCGTCAACGAAGTGGTAGACGCCGCCCTGGCGCTTCCCGCCGAGTGGAACATCTACGCCATCGCCAACTACACCTCGCTTCCCGCTGTGCGCTCGGCGCTTATGGCACGCGCCGACAAGGGCGCGGTCGCCAAGCCCACGCAAGGCTCGGCAACTGCGAACTGCTCGAAGAAATGGCTGGGCACCGGTCTGGTGCAGCAACCGGGCGTGGATTCGCTGGCCGCGCAGCCCCTGCGCATCGTGCACCTGTTCCCCGACCTGCTGAATCTCTACGGCGACGGCGGCAACGTGCGCGTTCTGGCGCAGCGCTGCGCATGGCGCGGCATCCCTGTGCAGGTGGAAACCGTGCATTACGGCCAGCAGGTAGATCTCTCGCAGGCCGATATCGTGTTCCTGGGCGGCGGCCCCGATAGGGAACAGCACTTGGCTTCCGAGGTTCTGCTGGCCATGAAAGGCCAGCTCACCGACTACATCGAAAACGGCGGAGCATTGCTTGCCATCTGCGGCGGCTACCAGATCTTAGGCCGCAACTGGCTGATGGGCGATGAGTCGGTGGAAGGCCTGGGCATCCTGAAGATGGAAACCGTGCGCGCCGGTGCTGGCTTCGACCGCCTTATCGACAACATCGGCCTGCGCAGCAGCCTTTCTCCGCAGCCGGTGGTGGGCTACGAGAACCACGCCGGCCGCACCAAGCTGGATGCTGGCGTGGAGCCGTTCGGCCGTGTGGTTTCCAACGTGGGCCACGGCAACGATGACGATTCCGGCTACGATGGCGCCGTGTACAAGAACTGCATCGGCACGTACCTGCACGGCCCGCTTCTGGGCAAGAATCCCGCCATCGCCGACCACCTTATCTCCTGCGCGCTGCAGCAGCGCACGGGCGCCGCTGTACAGTTGGTGGAACTTGAAGATACGGTGGAGCTTGCCGCCAACCGCTACATGTCAGGCCGTTTAGCGTGCGAATGAGTGCGCATTCCATGAATTTGATTGCCCATAGCGGAAGCGTTAATCATTATTGAGTTCATGTTTGCTTCGAATAACAAACCAACGAGGCGCTCAACCCGCAGCGAGCGAAGCCGTGCTTCCCGCTCCGATTTAGGGCGAACCTCGCGCACACCGCGTCGTGGCGCAGATGCCTATGGCGCCGGCAATTACGGTAACTCCACCTATCGCTCCGTTGCGCATCGCAACACGCGCAAGGGCTCCCATTCTTCCGGCTATCGGGCGGCGAACAACTCGTATGCCGCAACGTCTGGGCGTGCGTACAACGGTGGCGTTTCCGGCTCGCACGACCGCGAGCTTCTGGCCACCAAGCGTGCCCAGCAAAGGCGCAAGCGCAAGCATATCCTTGTTGCCACGCTTTCCGTCGTGTTCGTCCTGCTGCTCACCGGCGTGGGCGCGGCATGGGCGTACATGAGCAACATCAACAACGCCCTGAACGACGGCGTGGACGAAGACCTGCTCAGCTCGCTTTCCGTCACCGATTCGGCGTCCGACCCGTTCTACATGCTGCTCATCGGCATCGACAAGAGCGAAGAACGCGAAACCACCAACGAGTACGGCGGTGCCTACCGTACCGACTCGATGATCCTTGCGCGCGTCGACCCGAAGGACAAAGAGGTAACCCTTATCTCCATCCCGCGCGACACGCAGGTGACCATCGGCTCGCACGGCACGCAGAAGATCAACGCCGCCTACGCATTCGGCGGCCCTTCGGGTGCGGTTAAGGCGGTAGAAAGCCTGGCCGGCGTTTCCATCAGCCATTATGCGGAAATCGACTTCGATGGCTTTGCTGCGGTGGTCGATTCTTTGGGCGGCATCGACATCGATGTGCAGTACGAGATCAACGACCCCGAATACACCGGCTACCTTGCCGCGGGCGAGCAGACCCTGAACGGCGAGCAGGCGCTTATCTATTGCCGCAGCCGCCACGCCTACGACAAGATCGGTGACGGCGACGCCATCCGCGCCGCCAACCAGCGCACGATGATCTCGGCCATCGTGAAGAAGCTCATGAGCTCCGACATCGCAACCCTTACCAACACGGTAAGCACTCTGTCCCAGTACATCACCACCGACTATTCCGTGTCGGGCATCCTCGGCCTTGCGCAGTCGATGATGGGCATCGACACCGAGAACAACGTGTACTCGGCGGCGGTCCCCACCGAATCGGTGTACGAGAACAACATCTGGTACGAGAAGCTGCAGAAAACCGCGTGGGACAAGATGATGGACCGCGTGAAGCAGGGCTTGTCGCCCACGGAAGAAAACGTGGTGGACCAGGCCTCGGGTACGGTAATGGCTTCCAGCGGCAACGGCGGCTCCGGCTCGGGCGATACGGATGCTTCCGGCAGCAGCTCGTCTTCCTCTAGCAGCTCTTCCACCTCGCTTTCTGGAACGAAAGTTGCTGTGAAGAACGGCTGCGGTGTTACCGGGTGCGCCAGCCAGGCGGCTTCGAAGCTCACCCCGCAGGGCGCCATCTGCGAAACCGGCAATGCCGACGATTCCAACTACAAGAACACGTTGGTTATCTACGAGGGCAGCAACCAGGACAAGGCCCAGAAAGTGGCCGACCTGCTGGGCAAGGGCACCGTTAAGAAGAACGACGGCACCTATTCCTTCAGCGGCGACATCCTCGTGGTTGTGGGCAAGGACTGGCAGTAGCCTTCGCGTGGCTGCCCGGCTAGCCCAGGTGCCTACCATAGCAACTCACTCAGGGACGGCTTCACGGCCGTCCCTTTTGCGTTCCCGGAAGCGTTCAGCCCCGCCGCGTGCAGGGCGAAGCCGAACTGAAACCTGGGAGTGCTATCCTTCTTGGCGATAAACAAACGCCTAGGGAAGGTGGTTCCGCGTGGAACACAAGGTTGCATGGGAAAAGTACAGCGAAACCCAGCTTGAAGAGCTGAACGCGCTTTCCTCCCGCTACATCGATTTCATCTCCAACAACAAGACTGAGCGTCGTTGCTTTGCCGCCGCGGTTGCGCAGGCCGAAGCTGCCGGCTACAAGCCGCTTAGCGAAGCGCTTGCGGCGGGCACGGCTCTTAAAGCCGGCGACAAGGTGTGGGCCGGCGTGCACGGTAAGTCGCTCATCCTTGCCTGCATCGGCACCGAGCCGCTGGATGCGGGCCTGAACATCCTGGGCGCGCACATCGACAGCCCCCGTTTGGACCTGAAGCAGAACCCCGTGTACGAAAGCAACGGCTTCGCCTTCCTGGACACCCATTACTACGGCGGCATCAAGCACTACCAGTGGGTAACCCTGCCGCTGGCG
>CAVHGQ010000131.1:0-4511 GCA_963635335.1 Candidatus Melainabacteria bacterium
CGCTGGGCAACACCATCGACCCGAACGAGGTGAACAAGAAGCTCGGCGCCGAGGTTCTGCGCATGTGGACCAGCTCGGTCGATTACAGCCAGGACGTTTCCATCGGTGACGAGATCCTGCAGCGCACGTCCGACACCTACCGCAAGTTCCGCAACACCTTCCGTTTCCTGCTTGGCAATATCGATGACTTCAACGATACGACCGATGCGGTTTCGTGGGATGCCCTTGAGCCCATCGATCAGTACATGATGGCCAAGACCGCTACCATGCTGGAAGAAGTAACGAAGGCCTACGACGAGTACCGCTTCCATGGTGTGTACCGTGCCGCTTACGACTTCGTGAACGATCTTTCTAACGTGTATATGGACGTTGCGAAGGACCGCCTGTACTCCGAGGCACCCAGCAGCCCGCGCCGCCGTGCCGTCCAGACGGTGCTTGCGAACATCCTCGATGTTTTGGTGCGCGTGCTTGCCCCCGTACTTACGTTCACCACGGAAGAGGTGTGGCAGAACTACCCCGCAGCTATCCGCGAACGTGAAGGACGCGAGGAATCCGTGCAGCTGGCCTCTTGGCCTACGCGCGAGGGCTTCGTGCCTGCGCTTCCCGCCGATACCTCTGGGCTTGAGTCGCAGTGGGCAACCATCATGGAGGTGCGCGACGTGGTAACCAAGGCGCTCGAGGATGCTCGTGGCCAGAAGGTTATCAAGAAGAGCCAGGAAGCTGCCGTGAAGGTAACGGTTCCCTCTGCTGCGCTTTCCGTTCTGGGCTCCTATGACCCCGAGGTCTTCGAAGAGCTGTTCATCGTAGCCGCAGTCGAGTTCGTGGAAGGCTCTGAGCTTTCCTGCGAGGTGCTTCCTGCCCAGGGCGAGAAGTGCCCTCGTTGCTGGAACTTCCGCGAGCTTGGCGGCAATGCCAACCATCCTTGCGTATGCCTGCGTTGCGGCGATGCCCTCGATGCTATCGGCTTCGTGGAAGGGGAGTAGGTAACTCTTTGAAGCCTATTTCATCCGAAGAGCAACAAGGTGCTGCCCATCTGGGCAGCACCTCTTTCAAGCGCAACCTTGCCCTTTGGGGCGGTTGCGCCTTTTTGTGGTTCGTGTTGGATCGGGTTACCAAGGTGGTAATCGATGGCAGCTACGCTGTTGGCGATGTTGTTGTTTCCGATATCTGCGGCCTGCTCCAGTTCAACCTGGTGCACAACCGCGGCGTTGCCTGGGGTGCGTTCTCTGGTGCCATTCCGGTGATATCCATCGTTACCGCTGTTATGTGCGTGGCGATTGCCGCGTTTGCCGTGTACAGCGCCAAGCATTACGGCAAGCTCGAGGCGGTTTCTCTGGGCTTGCTGTTCGCCGGCGGCATCGGCAACCTGTTCGATCGCATCGCCAATGGCTATGTGGTCGATTTCATCACGCCGCTGTTCATCGATTTCCCAACCTTCAACGTGGCCGATATCGGCGTTACCTGCGGCATAGCCCTTCTGTTCATTGCCCTGATAGCACAGATGGTAAAAGAGGCCAAAGCTGGCCGTTCTGGTGAAGAGGAGTGATCAATGGCTCGAAGCCTTTCCACTACGGTTACCGAAAACTACAACGATATGCGTCTCGATTCCTTCCTGTATGAATCGGGTCTGTACGAAAGCCGCAGCAAGGCCGTTAAGCAGATCGAGGCCGGCAAGGTGTTCGTGGGCGGCGCTGCCCCTACGAAGAAGACCATCGTGCACACGGGCGATTTCATCGTCTACGAGGAATTCGAATCGAACGACCGGGTGTTCCTGGAGCCTCAGGACATCCCGCTGGATGTGTATTACGAAGACGACGATCTTGCCGTCATCAACAAGCAAGCGGGGCTTATCTGTCATCCTTCGCCCGGGCATCCCGATGGCACGCTTTCCAATGCGCTCATCTACCGTTACGGACGGGAGAACCTGGCGCACATCCAGGGTGACGACAGGCCCGGCATCGTCCATCGCCTTGACGGCGACACGAGCGGCCTTATGCTCGTTGCGAAAAACGACGAGGTGGGTTATCAGCTGCAGGACGAGATCCGCTCGCGCAACGTGAACCGCCGCTACCTGTGCCTGGTGCACGGCAACATTGCCAGCGACACGGGGCTCATCGATGCGCCTATCTTCCGCTCGGACAAGGTGCGCACGCGCATGCAGGTGTCTGACAAGCCTCAGGCGCGCTCTTCGGTTACCACGTTCAAGGTACTGGAGCGCTTCGAGTCGTCTAACAAAGACAACGGCTTCAGCCTTATCGAGTGCAAGCTGTACTCGGGGCGCACGCATCAGATCCGCGTGCATATGGAGTACATACGCCATTGGTGCGTGGGCGACCCCATGTACGGCACGCCGGGCAAGGCGGACAACCTTGGCCTTACGCGGCAGTTCCTGCATTCGTACTTCGTGGAGTTCGAGCATCCCCGTACGGGCGAAACGTTGGAGTTTCTGGCGCCCGTTCCCGCCGACCTGCAGGGTGTGCTGAACAAGCTTTCCGATCGCCGTATCGGGCTTACCGATTTCGGCCGGGAGGTTCTTGCGAAGTACTGCGCTGAAGGCCGTGGCTTGGTGTTGCCGGAGGGCTGCGGGCCGGACGAGGTTGAATCCTTCAGCTTCTTGAAAGTTTAGGAAATTACCCCTTTGCAATCGCTTGCGTTTGGGTTATTATAAGCAAGCTGCTTCGCAAGGAAGCAACAAAGCATATTCGGGTTGTGGCGCAGTTTGGTAGCGCACTTGACTGGGGGTCAAGGGGTCGCAGGTTCGAATCCTGTCAACCCGACCAGCTAAAACAGCAGGTCAGACAGTAAATTGTCTGACCTGCTTTTCTTTGTCACATGCTTGATAGTGGATCTGATAGCAACTTGATAGCGCCGTGGGTTGGGGCATTGCCGCGAGGGGTTCTCTGAAAGCAATTCCTGAACGGTTTGCGAAGCGAACCTTCTCCTAATGCATGAGGCAGCGACCGCACGAGCGAAGCGAGCAGGGTAGCGGGAATCCCCGAGGGGCAGTGCTCCGACCCGCGGCGCGGGCGGATTGAGATGCGGCCACATTGCTGGCGGTTAGCTTCAGTTTAGCCGGAAGCCCATAAATCACGAAGCCCCTGCAGGGCGATGCCGTGCAGGGGCTTCGAATCGTGGGTGCTCCACCGTGCTAAAGAGTGACTGTCCCTAGCTCCAGCGCCTTCGTGAGGATGGTGTGGGCTAGCTCGGTTTTGGGGGCGGGCTCCACGTGCTCTACGCCGTTGTTCGTTACCAGCCAGATCTCATCATCGTCTTTGCCGAACGTCTTGTTTGCGCCCACCTCGTTGGCAACGATCATGTCGGCGTTCTTTTTGGCAAGCTTCTTGTTGGCGTTGTCCACTACGTCGTTCGTTTCAGCTGCGAACCCCACAACAACTTGGTGCCGCTTCTTATGACCAAGAGTTTTCAGGATGTCGGGGTTCTCTACCAGCTGAATGGCGTGGAGCTCTTCGTCGTTGATGCCCTTCTTCAGCTTCTTTTCGGCGGGCGCTGCCGGACGCACATCGGCTACTGCTGCGGCGAACAGGGCGATATCGGCTTGTTCGAATGCCGCAGATGCAGCTTCGAGCATATCCTGGGCGCTTTCTACGTACTCCACCGTAACGCTTTCAGGCGCCGGCAGGGCAACGGGTCCGGAGATTAGCGTTACCTGCGCCCCGCGCTGCGCGGCAGCGGCTGCCAGTGCGTAGCCGAATTTGCCGGAGGATCGGTTGGTAAGGTAACGCACGGGATCGATAGGCTCCACAGTAGGGCCGGCAGTGACCATCACGCGCTTGCCTAGGTAATCCTGCGCAGGGCCCTCCTGAGGGGCTTCAAGCAGCTTGAGGCATGCATCAACGATATGCGCCGGTTCCGCCAGGCGTCCTTTTCCCACGTCGCCGCAGGCAAGGTAGCCGGAATCGGCCTCTACGAAGTGCAAGCCGCGGTTTTTCAGCGTGTCCATGTTCGCCTGCGTAGCCGCGTTTTCGTACATATGCACGTTCATGGCGGGCGCAACCAGCACCGGTGCCGTGGTTGCTAGCACCGTGGTGGTAAGCAGGTCGTCTGCAATGCCGTGGGCAACCTTCGCCATCACGTTAGCGGTGCAGGGGGCAAGCAGCAGCAGGTCCGCTTCCTGTGCGAGCGAGATGTGGTGTATGGGGTCCGACGGGTCGTCGAACAAGCCTACGGCCACCGGCTCGTGGGTGAGCGAGCGGAACGTTAGTGGATCGACGAAGTGGGTGGCGTGCTCGGTCATAACAACCTTCACGCGCACGCCAGCCTTCTGCAGTCCGCGCAGTATCTCGCAGGTTTTATAGGCGGCAATGCAGCCGCTGACGCCTATAACGACGGTTTTCTGTTCTTCGCTACCCATTGGCTTGCTCTCCTTGGGTCGATGAATCCTTTTGTGGCGATGAATCTTCTGTCGCCTTCGAGCTTTCTGCGCTAGATGCTTCGCCCTTGATGGTGGTGCTGGAAACAACCAGCGGGCCGTTCACAGTGGTGTCCTTGGG
>CAVHGQ010000132.1:0-4424 GCA_963635335.1 Candidatus Melainabacteria bacterium
GGTTGGTGCGCCTAGCTGCTGCAGCTAGCCCAGACCCCGCCTTGACCCCTGCCCCCATGGAAGCTCACTGGCCGGGATCGCGAGCCAAGCCCTGCGTTCGCGCCCCAACGCCCTGACCCGCAACCGCCGTTAGCCTGAACGGCGGTTTGACCCCTGCCCCTGCCAGAAGCGCGCTGTTGAATGTGCGCTATCATTCTGTGAAAAGCCAGGGAAAGGGGAACCGATGAACTTCGGCAAGGCACTTGAGCTCGCAACCGAGTACGCCACAAGCGATGCTGCCCGCAAGGCGGTTGAGCTGTACGGCCCGCGCATCAAAACGGCTTCCGCCATCCGGCAGATAACCGATTCCGGCACGCCGTACAACCTGTACGCCATGAACGTGCAGTACCCCTACGACCTGGACCGCCTTATCGGCCGCGGGCTGGGCGACGACCAGGGCTGCATCGACGCCATCGAGGAAGTGCTCAACGGCGCCCCAGCCGGCGAAAACCCCAGGGAAACGGCCTGGCGCGCGCTGCGTGCGGCATCACAGGAGCCCAACCCCGAAGATGTGACCAGCAACACGCAGTGGTCCATCGTCTTCGACAACAAGAACCTTACCGCCCAGGTTGCGCTGCGCCGCCGCTGGGACGACGTGCATAGCGCCGACATCCACGGAGCCGTGAGCTAACAGCAGCGCCCGCACGAACCGCGAACTGAAACCGAAAGGAATCACATGTCTATCCAACGCAAAATCGGCATCATCGGGCTTGGCCATGTGGGCGCCCATGTTGCCAACAGCCTGCTTCTGCAGGGCATCGCCGATGAGCTTTACTTTGTGAGCACCGATGACCAGAAGAACATCTCCGAGGCGCAGGACCTGCACGACTCCCTCAGCTTCGTGCCCTACAACACGCGCATCGTGAACTGCAGCGACCGCTACGAAGACCTGGCCGACTGCAACATCATCGTGAACTGCGCCGGCAACGTTTCGCTGGTGGCCGAAAGCCGCGACGGCGAGCTGTTCGCCTCCACCGAATCGGCCCGCACCTTCGTGGAAACCATCCTGAACGCCGGCTTCAACGGCATTTTGGTGAACGTTGCCAACCCGTGCGACGTGGTATGCACCGCTATCTGGCACCTTACCGGCTACGACCCGAAGAAGATCATCGGCACCGGCTGCGGGCTGGATTCTGCGCGCCTGCGCTCCGAGATCTCGAAGGCCACCGGCGTGAGCCCCAAATCGATCCACGCGCACATCATCGGCGAGCACGGCTTCACGCAGGTTGCCGCCTGGAAATCGGCCATGATCGCCGGCACCACCATCGACGACTTGGCAAAGGAATACCCCGAGAAATACGGCTTCGACCAGGCGGAGATCGAGGAGAAAGCCCGTCAGGGCGGCTACGTCACCTTCGCCGGCAAGGGATGCACTGAATACGCGGTGGCCAACTGCACCGCGCGCCTGTGCGCCGCCATCCTGCACAACGAGCACGCCGTGCTTTCCGCCTCCACGCTCATGACCGGCGAATACGGCGAAGAGGGCGTGTACGCCTCGCTACCGTGCCTAGTGGGAGCCAGCGGCATCGAGCAGGTGTTCACGCCCGAACTTTCCGAACGGGAGCTGGCGGGCTTCAAGGCCAGCTGCGACCACATCCGCGACAACATCTCGAAGCTCCCCTGGTGGTAAGCCTCCAGACGGCACCCAAATAACGGCATACTAAAAGCGGCTCGGTTGCAGTAACCGGGCCGCTTTCGTTTAGCGAAGGGTTCAGGGGCAGGCGCGAGCTAGCCGTTGAACTTCTTGTACAGGCGGTTGTTGGTGTCCAGCCAGCTTTCCACCGTGCCGGTGTCGAAGCCGTCTTCGGGGTCGATTACCAGCGCGTACATCTCCTCTTCCTTCAGAAGCGCATCCAGGGCGTCGGTTAGCTGGATCTCGTTGCCGGCACCGGGCTTGGCATCGGCCAGAAGCTCCATCACGCGGGGCGTGAGCAGGTAGCGGCCGAACACTGCCAGGTTGGAGGGAGCGTCTTCCACGGCAGGCTTTTCCACCAGGGAGTTAACCTTCCAAACGCCTTCGGAAACCTGCTCGCCATCGATGACGCCGAAACGGTCTACCTGGTCTTCGGCAACGGGCAGCACCGCAATGACGCTGGCGCCGTTATGCGCATCGGAGACTTCCTTCATCTTGATGAGCATCTGGTTGTCGGGAACGATCACATCGCCCAGCAACACGAAGAACGGCTCGCTGCCCGTCTTCTCGGCGGCACAATGCACGGCGTGGCCCAAGCCCAAAGGCTCGTCCTGGTACACGTAGCTCACGTTCAGGTTGCCGGCGTGGGCAACCTTGTCGGCGTACTTGTCCTTGCCGCGGGAGCGAAGCTCGGCTTCCAGCTCGGGGTTCGGGGTGAAGTGCTCTTCGATGGACTTCTTGTCGCGGCTGTTGATGATAACCACCTCATCGGCAGCAGAGGCAAGGCCTTCTTCCACCACGTATTGGATAACCGGACGGTCTACCACAAGGAGCATTTCCTTGGGTTGGGCCTTGGTTGCGGGCAAGAAACGGCTGCCCAAGCCAGCAGCAGGAATGAGTGCCTTCATGAATCCTCCTGATCGATGTTCAAACGTACCTATATTAGCAAATGCAGAACGGTTTCCTGGGCTTGCGGCGAAGGAAACGACTTGACAGCGCAGGTTGGCTGCTGTTTAATCATTACTCGCTGGGGATGTAGCTCAGTTGGGAGAGCGCAACGTTCGCAATGTTGAGGTCGTGGGTTCGATCCCCATCATCTCCACCAGCTAAAGCACAAAGGCCACTCGAAAGAGTGGCCTTTTCAGTTTCTGCAGTAATGCCGGGCACGGAGCCTAGTGTCCGCCGCCGTGCATCATGCTCACGGCATGGGGTAAAACGCCCACCACGCCTTCCCAGTTCTCTGCCGCGGCCTTCTTGCTGCCCGGCAGGTTGATTACCAGCGAGGTTCCCCGCTGCATGCACAGCGCGCGGCTGAGCATGGCTCGCGGGGTGATGGCCAGGCTGTAGGCGCGCATGCCCTCGGCGATGCCTGGCACTTCCCTTTCGCACACATCGCGCGTGGCCTCGGGCGTAACGTCGCGCAGGCTCAAGCCGGTACCGCCGCAGGTAAGCACCACGTCGGCCTGGACATCCTCGGCGGCGTGCTTGATGGCGCGGGCGATGTCGGCGCGCTCGTCTTTCACCAACTCGTAGCTGGCGCACTCCCAGCCTTCCTGGGAAATGCGCTCTTTCAGCAACGCACCTGCCGTGTCGTTTCCTTCATCGCGGGTATCGGAGCAGGTGATGATCGCAAAACGCAGCATGGCTACAGCACCGTCCCCTCGGGAACGTCCAGCAGCACGCAATCGAGCAGCGTGCCATCGGGTACGGGGTTCTGATCAGTGCCCTCGGGCAGAATGGCCAGGCAGTTCGCACGCTGAATGGTGCTGAACAGCCCCGAGCTCTGGTTCTTCGCGGGGGTAACGGAAAGCGAGCCGTCGGCATTTCGGGAAAGCACCGCGCGAAGGTAGATGCGGCGCGGGTCCTTCTTCTTGCGGTTGCCCACCAATCGCGCCTTCACCGTGGGGCGCTCGTAGGCCGCGAAGCCCTGCATCTTGCGCAGCGCCTGGCGAACCAGCACCTCGAAACCGCAGAAGGCCGCCGCCGGGTTGCCCGGCAGGCCGAACACCGGCGTGCCGTTCACCAGACCGAACGTCTGAGCCTTGCCGGGACGCATGTTCACCAGCGTCATGTACAGGCATCCCAAGCGCTCCACCACCGGCTTGATGAAGTCGTAGTCGCCATTCGAGGCGCCGCCGGTGGTAACGATGAAGTCGTAATCCTGCGAGGCGTTCTGGATAACGTGGGCAAGCTCGTCCAAGTCGTCGGCCACGATGGGAAGGCAGGCGGGGATGCCGCCGGCCTCGGCCACGCAGGCGGCCATGGCATACGAGTTGCTGTCGCGGATGCAGCCGGGTTGCAACGGCTGGGTGGGCGAAAGCAGCTCGGAGCCGATGGCGATAACGGCAACGCGCGGGCGGCGGTACACCGGCACCTCCACAACGCCGCAGCTGGCCAAGAAGCCAACGCCGGCTGCGCTTACCGCTTCACCGGCATGGATGGCAACATCGCCCTGGGCAATTTCCTCACCCTTGGAACGAATGTTGTCGCCTTCCTTGGCAGGCTGGCTGAAGCTAACCGTGCTCCCCTGACGACCATCGCCTTCGCCGTAGTCAACGATCTCGTACTTCACCACCGCATCGGCAGCTGCCGGCACCGGGGCGCCGGTCATGATGCGCACCACCTGGCCCGGCTCGATGGGCCCGTTGTACACCGAACCCGCGGGGACCTCGGCGATTACCTGGCACGATACCGGGCTGGCCTCGCATGCCTGCGCCAAGTCGGCCGAGCGCACCGCAAAGCCGTCCATGGC
>CAVHGQ010000133.1:0-4359 GCA_963635335.1 Candidatus Melainabacteria bacterium
CCAGCTTGTCTTCCTTCTGAAGGGAATAGGCCGTGTCGGCGTAGGCGCTGAACACGTTGGGCAGCTCCTTGGCGCCCACCGCGCCGGCCTGCGCATCGTCCATGGCGCTCTCAAGGTCGGAAATGGAGCCCAGCGTGTAAGCCTGCACGCTGATGCCGGCTTCCTTGCCCTCGGTGGAGTTGAACTCGGAAACCAGCTGGTCGAACGTGGATTGCTGAACGCCGTTGTAGTAGTGCCACACCTTGATGGAAACCGGATTGCTGGGATCGAGCTTCACCTGCTTGGTAGACTGCTGAGCGCTGCAACCGGGAAGGCACAGCACGCAAAGCGCCGCCGCAAGCACGATGGCAAGGACCTTTTTACGCATACAAGCTCCTAATTCAGCACCCGCGCCACTGCGGGCGCAGGGAAAATACGATGCGCGCCCATTATCCCACACCAACCCCGCCCCGCGCTTTAACAACCACGAACATTTGTCAAGGGCTGCAAACCCCAGGTAAACCAAACGTTGAAGCGAGCTGCAGGACAGGTTGCTGCAAAACGAAGAGGGGGCCTTCCATAACGGAAAGCCCCCTCTGGTGCGCGAGCAACCCAACAAAGGAAGAAGAGGCGTTCTCTGGCGAGTCGAGTTGGGTTGAAAGCGAAGCACCCGCTCCGCAGCGTGCTTTGGACACGTGAGGAAGCGGGTGCTGAAGCTTGAGACCCAAATCGGCCGCCAGAGGGCGCCGGCTGAGCGAATTTAGTGCCTGCGGCGCGCGACGGTGGTTGTGGCAGCGGCGCCGGCGGCGGCTATGCCCAAGCCCAGGACCAAGCTGTAGGTGAACGGGTCGCCGGTTGCGGGGATGGCGGGCGCCTCATCGGCAGTGGAGTCCTCGCCGGAGTCCGAGCCGGTGTCGCCGGAGCCGCTTTCGCTGCCCTGGTTGTCTTGGCCGCCCTCGTCACCTTGGCCGCCCTTGTCGTCCTTATCATCCTTGTCGCCCTTGTCGGGGTCCGTGTCGGGCTTCTCGGCCTTGTCGGTGACAAAGCCGCAGGTAGCGCACTCGCGCCAGGTGTAGCTGCTATCGTAGCGGTCCTGCAGCTCGTGCTCGGCCTTATCCACAGCGGTGCCGCAGTCCGCGCAGGTGCGCCAGTGGGCGCTGTCGTCATGCTCCCAGTTGCCAAGGTGTACGTGGTTGCCGGGATCGAGCTCGCCGTAGGATCCGCCGCACACCGTGCACGTTGCCTTGGCGGAGCAGGTGGCCTTTCCGCCGGAGCAGTCGCCCTTCTCCACCTTCGCGCAGCCGCTGTGCGTGCAGTGGCGCTCGTGCGTGCCGCCCAGGCTGGTCCACTCGCCCCAGTCGTGGTCCTCGTAGCAGGTCACCATCAACTCGGTGGTGTTGCCCTTCTGGTCCGTGGCGATCACCTCGATGTCCCCGCCGTAGGGCAGCGTGTACTTGCCGTCCTCGCCGGGCTCGACCACGGAGCCGTCAACCGTCACGCTCTTCAGGTCGTCGTCGGGGTCGGTCACCTCGAATTCGGTGACACCGTCGTAGGCCAGCCCGTCGCTGATGCCCGAGATCTCGGGGGCCTCGCCCTGGAGCATGGGGATCACGTGCTCGCGCCCGGTCTGGTACTCGCACCAGATGCACTCCTCGTGCTCGAGGCCCTCTTCGGTGGTGGTTGCGTCCTTGTCGATCGTCCACGCCAGGTCGTGCGCTTCCTTGGCGCCGATAGGCTCGCCGCAGCCGGTGCACTTGTGCCAGTGCTCGGTCGAATCCGCGGTCCACTCCTCTGCGGCGCCGACATGGTTGCCGGGATCGAGCTCGCCGTAGGATCCGCCGCACACCGTGCACGTTGCCTTGGCGGAGCAGGTGGCCTTTCCGCCGGAGCAGTCGCCCTTCTCCACCTTCGCGCAGCCGCTGTGCGTGCAGTGGCGCTCGTGCGTGCCGCCCAGGCTGGTCCACTCGGTCCAGTTATGGTCTGCGTAGGAGGAAACCGTCACCTTGGTGGAGTTATCGTTCTTGTCCGTGGCAACGACCTGGATGCTCTCGCCGTAGGGCAGCGTGTACTTCCCGTCCTTGCCGGGGGCGAGCTCCTTGCCGCCCGCCGTCACGCTCTTCAGGTCGCCGTCGGGGTCGGTCACCTCGAACGTGGTGGTCCCGTCGTAGGAGACCCCGTCGCTGATGCCGGAGATCACGGGCGCGTCGCCGCTGAGCTTGGGAATCGCCCGGCTGCTGCCGTCCCTATCGTAACGGCAGACCGAGCACTGCTCGTGCTCCCGGCCATCCTGGGTGGTGGTGGGCTCCACGTCGGTCACCCACACGAAATCGTGCATCTCCTCGGTGCCGGTATAGGGCTTGCCGCAGGCGGTGCACTCGTGCCAATGCTCGGCCGTGTTGTTCGACCACTTTTCAGCGGCGGCAACGTGGTTGCTGGGATCGGGGTCGGTGTAGGTGGCCTTGCAGGTGTAGCACACCCTGCCCTGCTCGCAGGTGGCCAAGGTGCCCCAGCACTGAGAGGTCTCGGTTGCGCTGCAGCCGTCCGCGGTGCAGTGGCGGCTGTGGGTGCCGTTGCCGTTGTACTCCACGGTGTCGGACCAGGTGTGCGCCGCCACCGAGTACCTGCCGTCATCGCCCTTCAGCATGTGGTAGCCGTCGCGCACGCTCGCCTTGTTGCCGTCGGTGCCGAAGCTGCCGCCCTTGACGGAGAGGTCGCCGTCGGAGCCAGCGTAGACGTAGCCCGAGATGTAGCCGCCCGAGACCTCGGCCGTGCCGCCCGCAAGGAGGATGTCGTATTCGACGCTGGAAGACGAGAAGGTGCCGCCCGAAACCGTGAGCGCACCGCCGGGCACGGTGACGGCAGAGGTCTCGGACTCGTAGGTGCCGCCCTTGACTTCGAGCATGCCCGAGTTGAGCTGGACGCAGCCGGTGGCGCCGGAGACCTTGCCCGCCTTGTCCGCGCTGGAGTCGGTAAGGGTGACGCTGGAGTCCTGGACCACGATGGCCGCGCCGGACCCCGAGTACGTTATCGTCTTGCCGTTCAGGTCGATGCTAATGCCGCTCTTGTCCTTGATGTTCAGGCGGTCCGTCCTGGTAAGGTCCCTGAACAGGATGACGGTGTCGCCGGAGGATGCCGCGTCGATGGCCTCCTCGATCGTGACGTAGCTCTTGCCGTTAACGGTGGCCGCGGGCGCCTGCCAGCTGGCGGTAAGGGTGGTGTCGTCGGTGACCTTGGACGAGAAGTCGTAGTCCCCTCCGCCGTTCTTCCAGCCCTTGAAGATGTAGGCGCCATTCACCGGGTCGGCCCCGTCATGGAAACTGTCCTTGGAGATCACGGTGCCCCAGTGGATGTTCTCCAGCTTGACGGGCTCCTCGCCGTTGTCGGGGTTGAACGTGAACGTGTAGATCATCGGGCATAGCCTGCCCTTAAGGTACTTGGGGTTCGCATCGACGAAGGCCTGCGCTTCGCTCTGATCCTCAAAGAACCAATAGTACGTGTCGGCTACGAAGAAGTCCCGACTGACTGTGCGGTAGGTATAGAAGTTGCAGTCATCCCCGCTCTTGAGGTCATCGTTGCCCCGAACAACCTGCCAGTACACGTTGCCCTTGGCTTTGTAGAAGGCGTAGTCCTCGAGGGTGAAGACATTGCTGATGGGAGGCGCTTGAGACAGCGAGCAGTCCTTGAGGTAGATGCCGTCGGCCGAACGCCAATTCGAGTAAAAGATGGCGTCCCCGCCGTTAAGCGTGATGCGCGTGCCCCCGCTGACATAGAACTTGCCGAGTGGGTTTGAAAAGACGCTGGCGTTGTTGTCGCCCTCGTTCATGGTAGTGTAGTCGCCGCCGATAACATTGACCGCTGCGTTGGCGACTTGGTCGACGCATAGTTGGTTTACCGCGGTGACGGACAGATCTTGAAGGACAGTCTCTTCGCCGTAGTAGACGCCGCGAAGCTCGGTTCGGATTGCCGATTTCGCCGAGTTTTGGATAACGGCCCCGTTCTTGATGGTGACCTTATTGGCCTTGTATTGAGGGATGATGTAGCTGATGGCGATCCTGTCCGCGCTGGCGGGGCACGTGAGCGTGTGGCCGTGGAGGTCGAGGGTGATGTTCGCCTCGTTCTCTGTCACGAACATGTCGATAGAGCCGGTGACGTTCTCCATGACCACGTAGGTTCGGTCGCTGGAGCAGGAGAGCTCCAGATGGCCGCCCGCTTTGTCGAAGCTGGACTGGTCGATGGTGACGGTGTCCGCCAGCGCCGCGTTCGGTGCCGCAAGGAGCGCAATGGCCGCGGAAACGATGAATGCGGCCGTTGCGAGCAATGACCTAGACTTATTGACGAGCCTCAAGTGAGTCCTCCTATATAGGTTCGCCCCGCGGGCGA
>CAVHGQ010000134.1:0-4328 GCA_963635335.1 Candidatus Melainabacteria bacterium
TCCACATGCGAAGACGAAGACAGCGCACTGCGCTTCGCAAGCCTACAGAGAGGGTTCCTCGGCTGAAAGAACCCGGCGTGCCAGCAGTGCGATTCCCTTTATCAGCATCGAGGTAAAAGCAGGGCGTTTCGGCGCGGACGTTAGTAGCCTCGGCGGGCGCTCCCGTTACAGAGCAGCATAAAGTGGGTGCATCGCGCCGGCACGAAGCCGCCGTTGCATCAACCAGGGTGGTACCGCGAGAGCCCTTCTCGTCCTTGGATATTCCAGGATGGGAAGGGCTCTTTTTCATACCGGGGCGTCCCTGGCGCTGCCGGAACAGGTTTCAAGAAAGGTTGCAAGGAATGTCAGTTATCGACGATATCAAGTCCCTGCATGCCGATACGCTCGAGGCTATCGGCAAGACGCCTACGTCCGATGCGCTGGAGAAGATCCGCGTAGAGGTTGTGGGCAAGTCGGGCACGCTCACCGGCTACCTGCGCGCCATGGGCCAGGTTGCCAAGGAACATCGCGCCGAGGTGGGCAAGACGGTGAACGCCGCCCGCAACGAGATCGAGGCTGCGCTCGAGGCCAAGAAGAAGGAGCTGGCTCACGCCGAGCTCGAGGCCAAGATGGAAGCCGACGCCATCGACATCACGCTGCCCGGCCGCTCCCAGCAGATGGGCACGCGCCACCTTATCAACGCCATCTCCGACGAGATCTCCGAGATCTTCCTGGGCTTGGGCTACACCGTGCTCACCGGCCCGGAGGTGGAAACCGATTGGTACAACTTCACGGCGCTGAACGCCCCCGAAGACCATCCCAGCCGCGGCTTGGCCGACACGTTCTACGTGAAGGACAACACCGGCGCCGAAACCGCCGTCAAGGGCGAATCGGCCGTGCTTTTGCGCACGCAGACCTCGGGCGTTCAGGTGCACGCCATGGAAGACCGCGAGCTTCCCATCTACATGATCGCCCCCGGCAAGGTGTACCGCCGCGACGTGGCCGATCCCAGCCACCTGCCCCAGTTCAACCAGTGCGAGGGCCTGGTGGTAGACAAGGGCATCACCTTCGGCGACCTGAAGGGCACGCTGGACTACTTCTGCAAGCAGGTGTTCGGCCCCGAGCGCGAAACCCGCTTCCGCGCACATTACTTCCCCTTCACCGAGCCTTCCGCTGAAGCCGACGTGAGCTGCGGCGTGTGCGGCGGCACCGGCCATTTGCACGACGGCGAGAAGTGCCGCATGTGCAAGGGCACCGGTTGGATCGAGATCCTGGGCTGCGGCATGGTGGACCCGAACGTCCTTCGCATGTCGGGCATCGACCCCGAGGTGTACTCCGGCTTCGCCTTCGGCGTGGGCATCGAGCGCGTTGCCTGCTTGAAGTACAACGTGCCCGACCTGCGCATGCTGCTTGAAGGCGATATGCGCTTCCTGCGCCAGTTCTAATGCGGTTGCGCCGGCACGCCGCCGGTGCGCAAACCGTTGTTGACCTTGTTCCGACCAGGGCTTTTCAGCCAACTGGTTGTTGGATAGAAAGAGACGAACATGAAAGTATCCTTGAAATGGCTTTCTGAGTACACGGAGGTGCCCGAAGACACCAAGGAGTTCTGCGACCGCCTGGACCTTACCGGCACGGGCGTTGAAGGCGTGGACCGCCTGGGCGATACCTTCGACGGCGTGGTGGTTGGCCATGTGCTTACCTGCGTCGACCATCCCGATTCCGACCATATGCATGTGACCACGGTGGACGTGGGCGCCGAAGAACCCGTGCAGATCGTGTGCGGCGCGCCTAACATCGCTGCCGGCATCAAGGTGCCCGTTGCCACCATCGGCGCGGTGCTGCCCGGCGACTTCAAGATCAAGAAGTCGAAGCTGCGCGGCGTTGCCAGCTGCGGCATGTGCTGCTCCCAGCGCGAGCTGGGCATGGGCAACGACCACGAGGGCATTTGGGTGCTCCCCGAAGACGCCCCCACCGGCCAGCCCATCGCCGACTACCTGAAGCTTGCCGACACGGTGCTCGACCTGGAGATCACCCCGAACCGACCCGACTGCCTTTCCATCGTGGGCTTCGCGCGCGAAGTGGGTGCCATGTACCAGCAGCCCTACACCAGCCCGCTGGCGGAAATGGCCGGCAAGCTGGAGCTTTGCAAGGAAGCGCCCGCGCTCGATTCCGAGGTGAGCATCACCATCGCCGACGAGACCCGTTGCCCGCGCTATTCCGCTCGCGTTATCCGCGGCTGCAAGGTGGGCCCCAGCCCCGACTGGATGGTGGAACGCCTTGCCGCCATCGGCCAGCGCTCCATCAACAACATCGTCGACGTCACCAACTACATCCTGTTCCTGTTCGGCCAGCCGCTTCACGCCTTCGACCTGGCCAAGCTGAAGAACGCAGACGGCAAGGCGAACGTCGTTATCCGCGCCGCTGAAGAGGGCGAGAAGCTCACCACGCTCGATGGCCAGGAGCGCACGCTCACTTCCGACATGACCGTTATCTCCACTCCCGAGCTGGGCGCCGTTGCGCTGGCCGGCGTGATGGGCGGCCTTGACTCCGAGGTCACCGAGGAAACGGTGGACGTCCTGCTGGAAACCGCGACGTTCGAAGCGGGCCGCACCAGCCGCACCAGCCGCAACCTGGGGCTTATCTCCGAGAGCTCCATGCGCTACGAGCGCGGCGTGGACGACCACGGCATCGATGTGCGCTCTGCGGCAGCCGCTGCCCTTATCGCCGAGGTTTCCGGCGGCACGGTAAGCTGGGCTGAATCGAACGATGCCGGCATCATCGACCAGTGGCCGTTGAAGTCCGAGCAGGCCAACCTGCAGTTCCGTATCAGCCGCTTCAACGACATGATGGGCGCGCAGGTTCCGCGCGAGTTCGTGGTGGACATTCTTGGTCGCCTGGGCTGCGAGGTAACCGACGGCCCCGATGCCGACACCTTGAACGTGGTAAGCCCCACCTTCCGCCCCGACCTCCCGCGCGAGATCGACCTGTACGAAGAGGTGCTTCGCCTGTACGGCATGGACAAGATCACCCCCACGCTGCCCGGTGGCCGTGGCCGCTTCGGTGTTCGCTCCGAGGCTCAGCGCGCTCTGGACGTGGTGAACAACACCATGCGCGCCTGCGGCTTGAACGAGACCATGACCTATTCCTTCGCCGACCCGCACGAGATCGACGATCTGCGCATGCCCAAGGAAGGCCTGGGCATTCCCGTGGAGCTGCTGAACCCGCTGAATGCCGAGCAGTCCGTCATGCGCCAGTCCATCATCCCGGGCCTGTTGCGCAGCGTTGCCTACAACCAGAGCCGCGGCGTGCACAATGTGCAGCTCTATGAAACGGGCGTGGTGTTCTTCGGCGCCGAGGGCCACAAGAGCCCCAAGGAGCGTCAGCGCCTGGCCGCAGTGTTGGCCGGTTCCATGACCGACCCGGCTTGGAACAGCAAGCCCGCCGCGTTCGACTTCTTCGACGGCAAGGGCGTTATCGAGAACCTGGTGCGCGAGCTTGCCATTCCGAAGGTGCGCTTCAAGGCGCTTTCGGCCGAGGATGCCCCGCATCTGCAGCCGGGTCGTGCCGCTCAGGTGCTTTCCGGCGGAACGCTGCTGGGCTGGCTGGGCGAGATCCATCCGCTGGCCGCCGAGGCGTTCGAGGCGCAGGCGCCTATCGTTGCCCTGGAGCTTGACCTGGATGCGCTTATCAAGTGCGCGCGTCCGGCCCGCGACTACGTGGACGTTCCCGTGTTCCCGGCCGTGACCATCGACGTCGCCTTCGTGGTGGACGAAGAGGTCACGCACGAGCAGCTTTCCCGCTGCATCAATTCCGCAGGTGGCAAGCTTCTTGAATCCGCCCAGCTCTTCGACGTGTACCGCGACGAGAAGCGCCTGGGTGCCGGCAAGAAGTCCATGGCCTACGCATTGGCGTACCGCAGCGCCGATCGCACGCTTACCAGCGAGGAAGTGGACAAGCAGCATACGCGCCTTATCAAGAAGGTATGCGGCGCTGCCGGCGCCGAGGTCCGCGGCTAGCTAGACGTTCATGCGGCCACGTGGCCTGCCCGCGCCACCGCGCGGTGCAAACGAGGGTTGAATCCTGGGGAAGGCGGGGCATTGCGCCCTGCCTTTCTTATACAATCGGGTGAACAACCGAAAGGAGCGGGAGCTTGATCCAAGCCGAAGGAAACGTGAAGGGCGGGCGCGCAAGGAAGGTGCGCCTTTCCGCCGACGGAACCCCCTATACCGCATGGCAGCGGCGCACGCGCGTCCTGTGCCTGGTGTACGTGGTGTGGGCGCTGGTGGAAATCGCCACGGGCGCCGGGTTCCTTACCATCCGCGCCATCGGCCTGTTCGACCCCACCGAGC